>NZ_CDXDOR010000175.1:0-8536 GCF_978021225.1 Frankia sp. CeTa3Moorea
CCCGAACAGAGTCAATGTTATCCAAGATACGACGTATGGTCGGCGTCCGCAGCGTTCCGTCAAACTTTACAAGATCTCCCCGTGTAAGCGTCTCCCAGGAACGTTCGTCGAATCCTTCGACCGTTCGAAGCATCTCATTCTCGTTAACCGCAACCATAAATCGATTGAAACGGGAGGCGCGCACCTGCCTGACCACTCGCTCATTCTCGTTCTCTATATGAGAACGAGATGTGCCATCGGCGTCCTCACCTGATCCTGGAGCGCGTTCTTCAGTATGAAGTGTGCGCCGATTTTCCTCATCGGAGCGCCCCCCATCGAGGATGTCAAGAAAGTCGTCAACTAGCGAGCGATCATAGTAGATGAATTGTGGAACAATCATCAGATCCATTTCCCCCGACGCAAATTCCGGCCAGCGCAGCAGATTTACTGCGAGGCCACCAAGCGTGCAAGGGATCTTACATCCTAGAGCGCCGGCGTTACGGAGGGGTCTGTCCACTGGATCCGCAAGGCGGTCGCTCCCGTCGCGCAGTCAGGGGTCTGGCAGTACGGAGACACCGCCGTGAAGTTGTTGCGCTCCAAGGCAGCAGAACCAAGTGGAAGCTAAAAAGATCTTGAAGTTGAGTGGTCGGCCGCGCCTGATCGTGTAGCTACCGCTGTAGCAACGATCCTGGACGGCAGCGGACGCAGGCAGACCGCGACGGACAACGTGACGAGGCCGAGCTGCTGGGACACCTGGTGCTTTCCGTGCCTTCTAAGCACCAGGTCGCAGGTTCGATCCCTGCCGGGCGCACATCGCAGCACTGACCAGGCACGCAACGTAGTAATTGCAGCCTGATCCGTCAAGCTGCGGTGCACGAGATGGTAATTTCGCCAGCTATGGTTGAGATCATCAAAGGGGCAGATCCCGTCTGACGGCTCCTGCTCGACGGATGGGACCAGAGCCTCGCGACCGCGGGACGCAGTCACGAGACCCGGACCGCGTACCGCAAGACGGGCGTCGCGTTCGTCAACTGGCTCGCGGCACTGCCGCCGACGCCGGCCGGGTGGACGGCGCCGCGCGCCGCACTGCCGCCGACGCCGGCGAGGAGACCATGCCGACCTACCGCCCCACCGCTGCCGACGAGATCAGCCGCGGCCATATTGAACGGTTTCTCATCGCGTTCGCGACCGAGCGCACCCCGCGATGCCCCAACGGCCGGTCCGACGGCAGCGTCAACCAGGCGTTCCGGAGCCTGCAGCAGTTCTTCGTGTGGCTCCTCGGCGAGGAGGAGATCGATGTCTCGCCGATGGATCAGCTACAGCCCCCGAAGATCGGCGAGAAGGTCGTCCCCCTGCTGGAACTTGAGCAGCTCGCCGCTCTGGACACCGTCTGCAAGGGGAAGGACTTCCAGTCCCGGCGCGACGAGGCGCTGATCCGCGTGTTCGCCGACTGCGGCGGCCACCGCGCCGAGGTCGCGGGGCTGGCCGTCGATGACGTCGACCTCACCCGCGAGCGGCTGCTGGTGACGGGCAAGGGTGACAAGCAGCGGCACACGGGCATCGGCGCCCAGACCGCGCTCTCCCTGAACCGCTATCTCCGGATACGCCGCAACCACCGTCACGCCTCGCTGCCGGCACTCTGGCTCGCGGACCGCGGTACCGCTATAACGCTGTCCGGGGTCTACCAGATGGTCCGGCGCTGTGCCCAGGACGAGCACGGACGGCTCGGACTGGGCGATCGGATCTAGATCTAGGCCAGAATGGATACTCTGGGCAGCTTGTACAGCGCCGAGTAGTGGCCTTGCGTAGACTCCGGGTTGTGGCCCGGGCGGAGAATATCTCCATGAGTCCCAGCGCCCGGCGGCGCGCCGCGGTGCTGGCGGTACTTCGCGCTGCCCGGGATCGCGGCTATGCGATCACTCAAATGAAGCTCGCGAAGTTGCTGTATTTCGCGGACCTTCGCGCTGTCGCCTCCGGCGACGACCCGGTCAGCGGCGTCGAGTGGAAATGGCTGGACTACGGGCCATTTAACCACGCCTTGTTGGACGTCGAGCGGGAACTCGCCACCGACGAGGTCATCGGGAGCAAGGAAGACCGGTGGGAGTTCGGCCGGGAGGTCCGGTTGACGCTCCTCGACGACCTCGACCTTCACCTCCCCCAGGAAGACGAGGCGTTCGTGATCGCGGTGGTCGACGAGTTCGGCGACCTCGCCGCATCGTCGCTCAAGCAGCTCAGCTACCAGACGCCGCCGATGCGGGAGGCCCAGGACACCGGCATGCGGGGCGTCGTACTCGATCTCGGTGTCGTCCGGCCCGTTCCGAAGGTTGGCCGGTCCCTCGCGAGACTGCGCGCGGTCGCCCGCGGCCTACCTGAGCAGTTCGACGACGACGGCGTCGAAGAAGAGATCGTTCAAGAACTCGCGGACTTCGCGCCGGGACGTGCCCGGGCGAACCGTCTGATCGGGGAGCCGTGACGCCTGTTCCAGCTGCCGTCGTGGTCATCGGCGGCCTGTACTGGGTTGTCGACAACGCACTAACGATGCCACCAAACGACGACCGCAAGCTGTATCCGCGACGCCAGGTGCTCGTGATCTCTGGCTCGAGCAACGCGGACCCTGCTTGGCCGCTCGTCCAAGTGATGCCGCTGTCGTCAGAGGTCTCCCGCAGAACCCGGTACTGCGTGAAGGTGCCTGCCGGGGTCGGGGGGCGTCTCGAAGAAGTGCTGGGTCTGGGTCCCTCATGCTCAGCCACTCCTGAAAACGGCCCTAACGGACTGGACGGGCACCCTCCCGGAGAAACTCCTCGAGGAGGTCCAGACGCGATACCTGGCATACCTCGGTCTCGCGGATGATGACGAAGAGGACGGCCTGAAGCCTGAACTCGAAGTCTGACGGCCGCAGGGATCCTCGCAGCCTACGGTGTGCCGGCCGGGCCCGGCTCGGACTGGGCGATCGGATCTGATGCGCGACGAAACACCCCGGCCAGGATCGGGACAGCCGGTTCTGTAACCGTGCGCCCCGCGCCCGGATCGCCGAGCTGGAGACAGAGAGACAGAGCTTGCGATCCACCGGCGGGCGACAGAACTGCTCGGCACGCCGGCACGGTGGCGCCCCCAAAGTTCGCAGTGATGAGTAGGTGGCAGGTGACGGGGTCGAGCGCAGAGGCGCGGTGACCCTCGATCTCGATGCTGCTCAGGTACAGGCTGGTCTGCCGTTCAGCTCTCCTCGAAGCCCGACTGGTCGAACTTTAAGGTCCCGGCGTTCTCGGAGACGGTGCGGACTTGGCCTTCCTCGAAGCCGGTGCTCTTCGTGGCTTCGATCTCGATCTTCACGACGAGCTCGGTGCCGTCCTGGCGGAGGTTGGCGATGATCTCGTCGGCGACGTTCTTGAAGTCAAGGGCGATCTTGTCGGAATTCAGAGTCTTCACGCCGTAGAACCGCGTCTTGACCTTGCGATGGTAGACGCCCGGGTGGTCGGGGTCCGGCTTGAAGGGCTTCTTCGCGTCGTCCTCGCTCGGGCTCTCCGTCAGGCCCGGCATCGCCGGGACTTCGGCGTCGCGCTGCTTGGCGGCGATGTCGGGACGCACCAGGAGCAGCGAGTCGGTGGCCGCCGGTGCGGCGCCCTTGTCCTCGGGTGTCCAAAGTCCGAGGTAGCGGCCGGCGGAGTCGTCATAGCCGGCGGCGAGCGCGAAGGCATCGGTCTGCCAGATCATCGGCAGGTCGATGATGCCCTCGTTGAGAACCGTCCTGTCGCGCAGGCGGGGCATGTAGGGGTACTGGCTGTAGAGCGCCCACAGAGCGCCGAGCGAGACATGGCCGTCCTTCCAGATCTGCGGGACCTTGCTGATCGCCAGGCGGATCGTCGCCGCGGCCTGCCTCGTCGAGAGGTCGCCGTCGTTGCCGAGGCGGCGGGACACCCGCTCGGCGAGCGAGGTGGACTGCCCGTCGGCCTTGGCCTCCCGGATGACGAACGGCGCGCTCGGGTCCGGCTGGGCCGGGACGAGCGCCCAGGTGAAGGTCTGCAGGAGCCTGGCCGTGACGGTCTGGTCGGCCTGGGCCTGGCGCTGCGCGGCCTGCTTCTTCTGGTTCTGGGTCAGGTCGAGGTCGGCCTCGTTGTCGAGAACGTGCTTCCAGCCGAGGTAGTCGCGGGTGGCGGCGTCGAGCTCCCCCAGCCGGGCCTCGTCGGGGGCGAGGTAGACGAGCATGTTGCGGTTGGTCCGGTTGGAGCTGCCGCGCTGCTCGGTCGCCTTCTGCGCGAAGTTCCTGGCGGCCGACTCGACGCTTCGTTTGCGAGCTTCGGCGTCCCGGAGGTGGGCGAACTTCGGGTGCAGGATGACGAGGCGCGCCTCACCGGTGTCCGGGATGTCGGCGTCGTTCTCCGGGCAGACGTGGACGCCGGCGAAGTCGCCCTTCAGGCGGCCCTGGCCGAGCAGCCGCGTGACGATCTCCTTCCACACGTCCTCTTTGTGGAGGCGCTCGGCCTGGTCCTTGGCGGTGCGGGTGATGTTGGGCTGGAGGTCATACCAGTGCTTGCCGGATCCGGAGTAGAAGTAGGTCGCCCGGTCACCGAGCTGGGTCAGCGCGGCGTGGAAGTTGCCCGGGACGTCGCCGGGGATCGCGGTGCCGAGGAAGACCCGCTGGGTACCGATGCCCTTGTGGACCGAGCCGGGTGCGATGGTCGGGGCGGCGCCGAAGAACACCGTGCGGGCGAGCCGCTTGGTCAGCGCTCGCTGGCCGAACAGCGGCTTCTCCTGGTCGATGCGTGCCGGCTCGGAGTTCGGGCCGTCGACATCGGCATCGATGATCGCCTTCCAGGAGTCCTGGAGGTACTGCGTCAGCTCGGCGTTCACGTTCGCGGTGGCGAGCGGGATCGAACCCGGCATGATCAGCGGTGACGCGTCCTCGCCCGTCCAGAGCGCGTGGATCACCGTGCTCATCAGCCGCAGCACACCGCGGGTGCGCTGGAAGCGCTCCAGCGAGGACCACTCCTCGTAGAGGGTGTCGAACAGCTCCGGGTGGATCGGGTAGGTCCACCTGATGCGGTACTCGTACAACGTCTCGCGTGCCTCACGCGGGAAGTCATCGGTGTACTTGCGGTACAGCTCCACGTACGCCTTGGCGGTCGCTCCGATCGAGGCGAGCGCGGCGGCGTCAGGCTGCTTGAACAGCCGCTGCTTGACGATGTGGTAGGCCTCGTCCGACGACGCCGGGCGCCACTGATCAGCCACCCGGCGCACGACGTTCTGGAGCCGCTTCAAGGCTTCAAAACCGTTGACGCCGCCGACCTCCTCGGCGTTCCCGGCCACGATCTCCGAGTCGTCCGCGCTCTCAGAGGCCGGGATCGAGATCGCGAGCAGGACGCCCGAGGTGCCCTTCGCGGCCTCGGTCAGCGACTGGGCAAAGGTGAACTGGTCGTCGAACGTGCCGCCCGCGAGGTCGTCGCGGCCGACGAGTGAGCGGGCGTAGGCGACCCACTCGTCGATCAGGATGACGGCGGGCGCGTACTTCGCCAGCAGCGTGTGGAGCGCCTCGCCGGGGTGGGTGCGGTTGCTGTCCGCGGTGGCGACGATGGCGTACGCCTCGGCACCGCCGAGCTGCCAGGCCAGCTCACCCCAGATCGTGTTGACGTGGGTGCCGTCGTCCTTGGTGACACCGGACGGGCTGAGGTGGTTGCCCACGATCGCGACCCGGTTCACCTCGGTGCCGGGGTAGCCGTTGGCGGTGAGCAGTTCCTGGGTCTCCTGCGGGAACTCGCCCACGGGAAGTCCCGCGGCCAGGTGCCACAGCGACAGCATCGAGTGGGTTTTGCCGCCGCCGAAGTTCGTCTGGAGATTGATCACCGGCGAGGCGTTGTCGTCACCCGAAAGACGCCGCACGGCGCGGCCAATCAGGTCGCGGAGACCTTCGGTAAGGTAGGTGCGCTTGAAGAACTCGACCGGGTCGGCGTAGTCGGAGTCGGCCTCGCCGCCGGTGGCGACTTTGTAGAGGTCGGCCGCGAACTCGGAAGCGTGGAAGTTGCCGGTCGCGACGTCGTCGTGGGGCTGGAGCACCTCACGCCACGGCCTGAGCCCGGCAGCCTCGGGATTGTCGACCGCGGCCTTGAGGACCTTCCTGTCGTCCTTATCGGCGGTCACCCGACGCAGGTTGAGCCGGATGCCGCGGACCTCGTCGGTCTCGGCGTTCGCGCCGATGAGCTTGAGCAGGCGTTCGCCCGTGTCGAGTGCGCGGTAGGCATCGTCGTCGCTGAACGAGCCGTTGTGCGCCCACGCGTTGCGCACCTCGCGCAGCTCGCTGGCGTAGGTCTCGCCGACGCGCCCGACGGCCTGATTGAACGGGTACCAGCCCTGCTTGTAGCCGCCGGTGATGTTGCCCTCGGTGAGCAGGCGGAACTGGACCTGCGGGTCGAGCGGGTCGTAGCTCTTGCTCGCGAGGGCGCCGTTCTTAAGGTCCTTCGCCTGGACCAGCTTCGTCCACTCAGCCCCCAGCGCCGGGTCGGCCTGTCCGATCACCGACGAGATGAAGTCGTCCAGCGCCGGGGCGAGGACCTGGAACATCCGGTCGATGCGGTCGCGGTTGCTCAGCGCCATGTCTACTCGTCCTCGTCAAAGTCGATCGTGGCCTGTGCCCTGGTGGGATTCTTCCGGGTGCGCGCGGCCTCCAGAACCTCCGGCCAGCTCGTCACCAGGCTGTTGAAGCTCAGAGCGTCCTTCGTCCAGCCATTGCCCTCCGCGATGCGGAAGAGAAGGTGCGCGAGCTCCTTGATGAGGTCAGCGTTAACTGCGCCGTCCGGGCGGCTCAGTGCCGCCTGGAGGAAGTCACCCGCCGGAGTGATGCCGTCCCGCTCCAGCACGCCGATCAGATGGTGGAGAATCTCCCAGTTGCTGGTGTGGCTGTCCTCGAGCACGTCGTAATCCCACGACAGATCGGCGGGCCTCAGGATCTGCACGTTGCCAGCCCGGCTCGCCAGGATCCCCTCCCGCTCCATGACGTCGACGCTGGTGTTGCGCGCCCTGGCAAGGTTGTCAGCGTCGCCGAACAAGCCCATGCCATAGCCGTGCTGGCGGTACCACGCGATCGCGAACCGAGAGGCCGCGTCGAAGTCGCCCTCCTGCTCGGCCAGTACCGCGTCAAGAATTTCGTTGATCCGCGCCAGCGCCGAGCGCACAGTCATCTTCTTGCCGTCCGGCTCGAGGACCGCGCTGTACCGGCTGAACACCGCCATCCCCGGCCCGATCGCGGCCTGCGGCAGGTCCACCGGCGCGATCTGCCCCTGTTGCAACTTCCGCAACGCCTCCGGCAGCTCCGCCTCAAGCATCGCGATGAACCCACGCCGGTCCGTCGTCGGAGCCCCCTCGAGACGAGGACGCAGCGACAGCACGATCGAGGAGGCCAAAGCGTTGGTGCCACTGGCGATCATGCGGTTGCCGAGCTCGCTACGGTTCGGCCACGTCGAGGTGATCTCCCAGCCCGACCGGATCATGCCTTCGAGCAGAGTCTCCCAACCGGTGGAAGCCTCGCCATGATCGTCAGACTCGCTCTGTTTGAACGCGTACCAAACCGCGATCGGATAGTCCGCCAGGGCTGTCTCACGTGCATGTGCAAAGACAGCCCGGAAGCCGTTCTCGAAGAATTTCTGCGCACCTTCCTTACCGCCGTGCCGGTACGGGTTGGCGACGAGTTCCTCGGCCTTCGGGACAAGCATCGTCCCCAGGATGCCTGGATGGATCGACCGGAGCGATCGTCGCAGCCAGACGTAGAAGAAGTCCGAGAGGTCAGAGTAGCCAATGTTGTCGTAGTACGGCGGATCCGTACTGATGAGCAGAGAGGAGTATTGGCGACTCGCCGCATCGGCCTGCCTAACCTCCCCCTGCTGTCCAGCGTCAGCAGGCAGCCGCTCAAGAACCTTCGCAACCCAGTCGACGCTTTCAGTCCAGGTTCCACTGGACTTTGCGAAGGGGTTCGTCTCGGCAAAGTCCCAAGCCATCGGGATAGCCTGGCGCGCGAAGACGCCACGCACCTGTTCCTTGCTGGGGCTTGAGTCCCAGGATGATACAGACGTCTGGCGGTCAGTTCCTCGTGTCACAGCGATGCCAAGGTAGGTGGCGACGGCGTCGGCGTACGCCTCGGTGCCGCCGTCCGCGATGACCCTCACCCGGGCGCCGGAGACCAGGTCGCTGAAGGTGGTCAGGGCTACGATCTGGCGGTTCGTGAACGCATCGGACCAGCGCGGCATGCCATACATCGGCAGGCGGTCGACGTCGTGGTTTGGCGTCGTCACGAGCTGATCGGGCACGTCGTCGGGCCGTTCGACGTCAGCAGCCTTCAGGTGTTCATCGCTGGGGGGGAGATATACCCGCTGACGGCTGCCTTCCGCTACGATCGTCATCAGCGTACGGCCCAAACCGACCGACTTCGCTTGAGCGCGGATGTAGGCGTTCTCCGCCACGGAGTCACATGCGATGCACGTACCGTGACCACGCACCATGGTGCCGTCCCCGTCCTTCGCAGGGGCGTCAGCCTTGTCGTGTCCGATGGTGAACTCGACCCGCTGCCCCGAGG
>NZ_CDXDOR010000176.1:0-8527 GCF_978021225.1 Frankia sp. CeTa3Moorea
CTCCGGCAGCGGCACCACCGGCCGCGAGCCGTTCGGGTAGTCCCGCGGCACCGCCTCCCCCGAGTCGCACGGGGGATCCGGTCAGCTCGGCCGGAACCGCGCGTTCGACGCCCGGCCGTACGAGTGCCTCCCCACCGCCGGTCTCCCTACCGCCGGCCTCCGCGCAGCTGCCGGCACCGGCGCCGACCCGGGCTCGACCACCGGCACCGGCGCCGTCCCAGGCTCGACCGCCAACGCCAACGCCAGCGTCGGTACCGACGCCGGCACCGGCACCGTCCCGACCCGCGTGGTTCGAGCGCGACGTCTCGAGGACCTCCGCCGGGTCCGCCGGTTCCGGCGCCAGGGTGCCATCCGTTCCCGGCGTTGAGGAGGGTCCTCGGTCGCGAGGAGTGCCGGCGCCCGTTCCCGTCCGGGATCATCGAGAACCTGGAAGGGATCCCCTGGAGGCCGCGGCCGGGCGTCGGCCGCTCGCCCGTACCGACGGGGATGACCACGTACTCGATCATGATCGTGGTCGTCCACGGGCGTCGCGTTCTGCCGACCCGCCGACCATGCAGGTGCGCCGACAGCTCAGACCCGATCCCGAGCCGGATCCGGTGCCCTCCGGCACGAGGGACGAGGCGTGGCCCCTACCGGTCTCCGGCGCGCGGCAGGGCGGCGAGCCGGTGACCGATGCCTATTCCTATCCCGACTCCTATCCTGGCCCGGCCTTCGACCGCCGGCTGCAGGCATACCCCGGGCGGAACCGGGGCGCGGGTGACGACCATGACCTGGAGGATCAGGAACGGCGTGCTGACCCGGGGCCGCGGCCGGTTGTCCCGCGTCCGCAGGCCTTGCCCGAGACGCATCGTCCGTCGACGCCGGCCGAACAACCAAGGCCGGCCGAACAACCAAGGCCGGCCGAACAGCCGAGGCCGTCCGAACAGCCGAGGCCGTCCGCGTCTCGCGACCACCTCGCCGGTTCGGCCCCGGCGAACGGCGGTTTTGCGGCCCGGCGTGCCGATGAGGCCGTGGAAAGTCCCGATTTCCCACCGATCATCGCGCTCCGGCCGGTCGCCCCGTCCCGGCCGGTCGCCGCGCTGATGGTGGTGCTGGCGGCCGTCGGAGCCGGCATCGGCTCCGTCCTGCCGTGGAGCGAGATGTCCAGCGGCGACGAGACACGTACCTTCAGCGGTCTCGTGGTCGGAGACGGGCGCACCATCGGTGTCCTGGCGGTCATGCTCGGTGCCATCGGGGTGGGACGGTTGGTGCGTCGGCCGCTTGCCGGTGCGATCGACGTCGTCCTCGCCCGAATCATCGCGGTCCTGATCGTGATCATCACCGCTCTGGACCGCATCTACGGGCCGCCGACCCTCGCCTCGTTCCGCGCGATTTCCGCGGATGCGATCTCGATCCGTCCACAGGCGGGGATCACGGTGTGCCTCGGCGCCGGCCTCCTCGCCCTGATCGGGGCGGTGCTGCTCCAGCCGAGGACGAAGCCCCCTCGAGGGTGACCCGTCCGCATCGATCCGGTCCCGGCGGTCGTGCTCCCACGTCCTTCCGCTGACCCCTTGCTGGGGGACAACGGATTCGGTGGATGTGGGTCATGACCGAATCGTCATTGTCCGCGAGGATGTTCCTGGTCAAGGAGACACGGGGGAGTCAAGGGGACGCAGGGAGGACAGGCCGCCGGGCCAGGGGATGTCCGTCGAGGTGTTCCGTTCCTTGATCGGGCGCGCGCTCTCCCGCTGTGCGGGTGGTGGCGTGAGGGCGCGCGCCGGGTCCACGTCCTCGTGATCACTCTGGTGGCGGGGTCAGGCCGTTCCCTCGGCACCGGGATTGAGATGGCCGTCTTCCACTGCGAGTTTGTAGAGGTCGACCTTGGTGCTCGCGTCCCGCCCGGCCTTGCGGTACTTCGATCGGACCCGATCGATGTACTGCTTCGCCGTTTCCGGGGAGACGTTCATCTTGTGGGCAACCGTCTTCATGGGCATTCCGGTCGCATAGAGACGCAGTGCTTCTACTTCTTTGGGTGACAGGCCCGGTTTGTCCGGGGCGTCATCGGTGAGCAGCAGGAATGCCAGCTGCGGCGAGATCCACCCTGTTCCCGCGGCGGCGGCGCGGATCGCGGTGGCCAGATCCTCGATGTCGTCGGTCTTCGGGACGAAGCCCGACGCGCCGGCGCGCATCGCGTCGCGAACCGTCGCGGGAGCCGCCGCGGCGCTGAAAACCACGACCGCGCGGTCCACCGCGAGCAGCCGCTGGATGTTATGGGGCGGCGCGGTGCCATCGCCGAGATCGAGATCGAGCAGGATCACCTGGGCGCCGTGCCCCGGGCCGGCCAGCAGGGCTTCGATGGAGTGAGCGGTGCCGATCAGCCTGAAGTCCTCGACGTCGTGAAGGAGGTCCGCGAGGCCGCGAAGCACGATCGGGTGATCGTCCACTGCCGCCACGGTGATGGCGCCAGGTACTGCGGGTACTGCAGTTCCGTTCGCTACGCTCATGCTGGTCCAGTCGTTCTCCCGGACTTGCCGGCCACGAGGCGACAGACCTCGTCAGGCCGTACGGGCGTTGGTGCCCGCTGGCGGAGCGCGGGGGCCCCACCGATCGCTGGGTGCGTCGGGGACACCGCACCCAGCGACGCCAACCATTTCAGCAGATCCCCACCGGGTGGCTGGTGGAGCATAGGGAGGGCCCAGCGTGGCGAGTGTCACGAGGGGACACGTCCATCAGAAGACGATCATAGATCATCGGCCGTCCACGTCCGAGCGCTGCTCGGACGTGCTAGCGGCTCGTGGCGAGTTCGTCGGCGTCGGCGCGGGCAATGGGCGCTGCGCCAGCGGCGCGCCTGGAGCCAGGCTGAGCTGGCCGGCGCGGTGGGCATGACGCAGTCGGCGGTGGCACGGTTCGAGGCCGGCGGCACCGTACCGACACTCCCGGTGCTGGAACGGCTCGCCGAGGCACTCGACGCCGACCTCGACGTCCGCGTCATCCCTCGCTCCGCAGCGTAGGAGACGTTCTGGCACGCCTGTCCGACATGAGCCGGTGAAATTCAGCGGGCGCCGACGACGGCTAGCTCGTCCAGTCCTCCCAGCTCAGGCCGGTGACCCGGCTGAACTCCGAGGTGTTCGCCGTAACGACTGTCAGCCCGCGCCGCAGTGCCTGCCCGGCGATCAACAGATCGTAGGCGCCAATCGGCGTCCCGGCCTTCTCCAGGGCGGCGCGCACCTCGCCGGCAGTACGGGCGTCCTCGTCATCGAAGTCAAGCAGGTCCAGGTCACCGGAGAGCAGTATCCGCAGGCGCTCGGTGTTCTCCGGCACCTGAGCGCTCTTCGCCACGCCATACCACAGCTCGAACAAGACGACCGACGAGAGCGCGAGATAATCCTCGGACGCTTCGGCCTCCCGGTACCGTTCCCGCACGCCGGCGGGCTTGTTCCGCAGCAGCGCGACCACAGCGTTGGTGTCCAGGAGGTAGCTCACCCGAAGAAGTCCTCCCCGGCGGGCGTCGGCGGCTGGTTCCTGCCGTCCTCGAACAGCGGCACGTCCGCGAAACGGTCCAGCTCGGTGAACCAGGCATCGACATCGGACGCGATCGGCTCCAGCAGCACGCCGTCTCCCATGCGCCGGACGCGCACCCGGTCACCGGGCAGCCGGAACTCCTTCGGGAGCCGCACTGCCTGGCTCCTGCCGTGCATGAAGAGCCTCGCGATCGCCGTGTCCGCCACAACGCCTCCCGCCTATGATAGCTATCGATAGTATATACCAGGTGTCCGCTGCCGACTCGGTCAGATGGCGGTAGCGCGGGCACGCTGTGGCATGAGGCGGCGGTGCTAGCGGCACGTACGAGGGCGGCGATAGCCGAAGATGCGCTGGCTGGTCGGGCGTCAGACTGGACCGCCTCGTCGAGCCGCAGTCCATCCCCGCCCTTCGCGACCGCGACCCCACTGGCTACGAACGGCTGCGCCAGGAACCAGCATTTATCGCATTCCGGTTCCGCAACATCAGCCCAGGATGAGCTGACAGGACCGGGACAGATCTACGATCTGAAACATGATAACCCTCGGTCACCGATCGACCGAAAGACAGGGCTGGCCGCCCGGATGAGCTGGTCGGCCTGCGGGCAGGTGGCCGCCAAGACGTCAACGATCGTAGGCGATGCGCTTGAGCCCCATGGCCAGCCTTTCGAACTCCGCCGGATCGGTATAGACGTGCGCGCTCGCGCGGAGGACCGGCCCGGTGAGATCCCGGGAGCGCTCCACGGGGATGGCACTGGCGAGCACCCGGTCTTCTCGGTAGAGCCGGTCCCGGACGGCCACCGGATCGGTGCCGGGGGGCGGTTGCATGGTGATGATGCCGCATGGTGAATCTGGGTCCTCGCGCACCCGCCAGCCGCCGGCCCCGTCGAGAAGGTGCCTTCCCTGACCGGCCAGCCGTGCGATGCGGGCGAAGACAAGTGACGGGCCGGAATCCATCAGTTCCGTGACGGCCTGCCCCAGGCCGATGCGGGACACGGTCGCCGCCTCGCCTATCCCGAGCCGGGCCAGTCCGGGGAGAGGAACCGGACGGTCGTTGCGGTCGAAGCGTGCGCTGTGCAGGCTCGGCACGGCGATATCAAGAAGATCGACGCTGCCTTTCCGGACGGCGAGAAATCCTGCTCCTCGTGGCCCGCAGAGCCATTTTCTCGACGTTCCGATATAGGCGCTGGCCGCGGTCTGGCTCACCTCGACCTGGCCGAGGGACTGCGCCACGTCGAGTACCAGGGGGACGCCTTCGGCCGCGCAGCGCGCACCGATCGCGGCCGCCGGCTGAACGATGCCCCGTTGGCTTGGCACCTGCGGAAACACCACGAGGTCGAGGTCGGCGAGACCGATGCGCCCGGGTGCATCGGCGCAGGCCACTCCGGCCCGGTCGAGGGTCTCGACGTCGATGACCCCGGTCTCGTCGACGGGAAGATCGACTAGCGAGACCGCGGTGCGCAGCGCCCGGGCGGCGAGTACGAGCATGTTGGACCCGTACTCGCTCGGTACCACGCCGATCCTCGCCTCGGCGGGGAGTCGCCAGGCCATCAGCAAGGTGGCGAAAGCCGCGCTCGCCGAATGGTGGAAGCTCAGGTCATCAGCGTCGAGTCCCGGGCCCATTAGGCTGACGAGCCTGGCCCGCGTGGCGTGGAGCCCGCTGCCTGCCTCCACCTCGGCGGCGTACGCGCCGAGTTCGCTCTCGCTCTCCAGGTACGCGGTCTCGGCCGCGATCGTGGCCCGACTGGGGCGGGCCGCGCCGGCCGAGTCGAGATGAACCACCGACGACGGTGACCGGGCCGCACGCCAGCGGTGGAAGAGCCGGAGCTGCTCGGGATCGTCGTTCGGCCCGGGATCGTCGCTGTCGGTGAGTCGGCGCTGGCTGGGCTGATGGATCGACGGTGTGTCCACAGGAACAGGGTGACACCTCGACGACACGTGCGGCACCGTGCCGGCGGTGCGCCGACGGTGTGGACGTCGTGGCTGCGACGGTGTTTCCGTCGGTCGTGGGTTCGAGCCCCACTCGCCCCACCAATGTGGGCATTGCGCGAACCGCTCCTTTCGGGGGCGTTGTGGCTGGTAGGACGGCTGCGGCGCCCCGGCGTGGGGCGGGGGGTGCGGCTGGTCTGGCCGGCTTGGGTCGGTCTGCGACTCCAGTCTCTACGTTGGCGGTGTCCCTTGGAGTGTTGGGTCTGGGGACCTTGAAGATCGGTATGAGCCGGTCCGGTCCAGTGATCTTTACTTCGGCGACGAGGGCTTCGATGAGGGCCTTGCGTCGGAGGTCGTCACCTGTCTCGATGATCGTCTCGATGTGCTTGATGACCGCGCGGAGGGTCGAGCGGGTCGGCATGACCGGTTCGTCGTCGATCTCTTCGGTAAGTTCGGCCTGCCGGTGGCGGAGCTGCTTCTGCTTGGTGCGCAGGGCTTCGAGCCGGGCCGCGAGGATCTCTTCGTCGAGGGTACCCCGCTCGAAGGAGCCCAGGTAGCGGTCGATGGCCTGGTCGGTCTGGGTGAGTTCGGTTTCGATGGCGGTGAGTTCGTCGGTGCGGTCGGAGCGGGCGTTGCGGTGGCGGTGCTGGGCTTTGGCGACGGCGTCGGCGATGAGCTGCTGGTTGTCGCGGTAGAAGCTGACGAGCGCGGCGAGGACTGCGCTGTCGACGGCGTCGGCGTCGAGGCGGGGCGCGTCGCACTGGTCGCTGTCGTAGCGGTTGCGTGTCCGGCAGGTGTAGTAGCGGTAGGTGTGGTTGCGGCCGGTCGCGCGGGTGCCGATGACGGCTTTGCCGCACTGGGGGCAGCGCATCCGGCCGGTCAGGTAGTAGTCGGAAGGGTTGGCGGCGCGGCGTGAGGTGTCCTCACTGCGTTCGATGAGGATCTTCTGGGCGGCCTCGAATGTCTCCTCGTCGATGATCGGGTCGTGGGTGCCGGTGACGGTGATCTCCCGGAACGTGAGTTCGCCGAGGTAGATCCGGTGGTCGAGGACGCGGATGACCTGGTGGCCGGACCAGGGTCCGCCGACGGTGGTGCGGTGGCCGCGGCTGTTGAGTGTCTTGGCGATCGCGCGCGTACCGAGGCGGTCACGGATGTACAGATCGAAGATCGCCCTGATGATCGGGGCTTCGGTCTCGTCGATGATGAGTCTGTTCGCGCTCTTGTCGACCTGGTAGCCGAACGGCCGCTTGCCTCCCATCCACAGGCCCTTGGCGGCTTTGCGTTCCATGCCGCCGATGACTCGGTCGATGATCATGTCGCGCTCGAACTGGGCAAACATCGCGAGCAGCTGAAGGAGCATGCGGCCCATGGGGGTGGAGGTGTCGATCGGCTCGGTCGCCGAGCGGAACACGACCTTGGCCTGGTCAAGCTCTTCAAGTAGATGGACGGTGTCGCGCAGGCTGCGGGAGAGCCTGTCTACCCGGTAGACGAGCAGGACGTCGATCAGGCCGTTGCGGGCCGCGGTCAGCGCCCGCTGGAGGTCCTTGCGTTGAGTGGTGGCGCCGGAGGCGTCGTCGGCGAAGCGCAGGGCGACGACCCAGTTGGGCTGGGAGTCGACGTAGGAGCGAAGCCGTTCTTCCTGGGCTTCGATGGAGTAGGGCTGGTGCTCGTCGTCGGTGGAGCGGCGCAGATAGATCCCGACCCGTACAGTCTCGGGCAGCGCGGTGACGGCTTGCTGGGTTCGTTTCGCGGTCGTGCGGCGCGCGGTCGTGCGCGGCATGGCGGCTATTCCCCTTCCTTCGCCTGGGCGCTTTTCTGTCGCGACAGGGGGTGGTCTATTTCTGGCGCCGGCGGTGCCAGATTCCCCGGCGGCCGGCGAGCTTGGCCGGAAACCGGCCGTGGACGTCGCCAGCCGGGTCGGTGATCTGGAAACTGGTGGCGTTGGCCGCGAGGGAGGCCAGGACCTTCTCGTGCTGTGTCGCTATGGACTGGTCGCCGCCGCCGGTACCGTGCCGGACGTAGATATGGACCGACACGGTACCGGAAACGGTGTTCGCCGCCGCTTTCACGGTAGCCTTTCGGGCTGAAAATCGGCGTGGCATACCGGCGCTCCTTTCTCGGGTGGTTGACGGCCCGCCCGAAGGGAGGTCGGTGTGGGTGTCAGGCCGCCTTGTTTGGCGCCTTGTTCGGCGCTCCGTTCCTTTCCCACTGTAGGACGAGTTCGGCCAAAGCAGACACCGCCGTGTCGTACTCCTCGGCGGTCATCTCGACGGTCTCGATCCGCTCAATTTCCATCTGGCGTGCCACGTCCCGCCGTCCCACGGAGCGCGACCCAGAATCGTCCGTCGCGGGCGTCCGGCTCATTCTGTTCCCGTTTCGGAGCGAGGATGCCGACACGACGAGAACTCTTGACCGCCGTGCCGTGACGCACGGGCAGGTGCGCTCCGTGCTGGGAATTGGTGCAGATGTCGGCGGGGTTTGGTCACGCGATCGCCCCGCGGCTGGTGCAATCGGTTCCCGGGTCGGTCGGCGGGTCGGCGGGGAACTCCCAGGGCGGCAGGTGCGGGCTGAGGATCGCGGTCCCCAGAGTGGCGAGGAGTTGAGCGTGGAAGAACGTGCGGCCGTCGATGATCGGATGGTGGGCGTGCGGGCAGATGACCCAGTCCTCGGGTGAGACGGGCTGGCCGGCGTGGGTCCGGCCCCAGACGGTCGCGCCGGTGTAGACGGGGTTGGCCAGGACACGGCCCACCGAGGTGGAGGTCCACGGCCGCGGCAGGCCCGTGGCAGGGTCGGCAATGCCGTGGAGGTCTTCGACGATCCGCAGGCGGGTGGCTATGGAGCTTGGGGTGAGCCGGTCGTCGACTCGCCACTGGAAGATCACTGCGACGATCGCCGCGGGTCCCGGGTCGAGCACGAGGCGGATACGGCGGCGGCGCTGGCCGTCCGAGTCGAGCACACTGACCCGGTGCGGCAGGTAGCCGAAGGGCACGGGGCCGAGGTGGAAGCCGGCGCGGACGAGGTCGATCTGGGCTTGGCGGGCGCGTTCGGTGGTCCAGGCGTGGTGGGCGGCGAGCAGCCGGGCCTGGCGGGCGGTGCGGGGG
>NZ_CDXDOR010000177.1:0-8198 GCF_978021225.1 Frankia sp. CeTa3Moorea
CTCCCCGAAGACCTTCCGAGTCTCAATGTCATGCTGCGCGCCGAGTACGACCTGCCCGAAGCCGCAATCCGGGAGGCGGAAGCCAGCATCCAAGAAATCATCGCCAAGTACCGCGGCTCCGCCGACGGCGCGGACACACAGGAAACGCATAACAAGTAGGTGGGTACGGAAGGAGGGGAATCCCCGATGGATCAGACCGAGCAACCAATAATTCAGGAACTCCGACGCCTGGCGCCGAGCCGACCGCTCACTTTTGGCGAGGCGTACCAGATCGCCGAACTGCAAGCCACAACACTCCTGCACCTGCTGGACATCCGGCAGGCTCCAGCCGATGCCGGGCGGCTAACCGAGCTGCCGCGCATCGAAGTCCAGGTCGAGCCCCGCTGGCGCATGCCGACGCTCGCCGGCTTCTCCGAGTGGCGTGACGGCCGTTGGCTGATCGTGGTCAACCGCAACAGCAGCTCCGGCCGGCGCCGCTTCACCCTCGCCCACGAAATCAAGCATGTCATCGACCACACCGCGCGGGCCACACTCTACGCACGGCTCGGCACCCCCGACGAGAAACAGCGGGGTAAACAGATCGAACGTATTTGCGACCACTTCGCCGCCTGTTTCCTGATGCCCCGGCCGTGGGTGAAACGCGCGTGGGCGAGCGGCCTCCAGGACGTTGAAGCCTTGGCCGAGCTGTTCAAGGTATCCACCTCAGCCATGAAGGTACGCCTGGCCTACCTCGGTTTCCTCGACGACGAGAGCCGGCCAGTCGTGAGCTATTTCAGGGGTGAGACATCCAACCCCTGCCGCGCCTGACAACAAAAACCGTAACCAGGAGGAGCGCAACCAGATGACAAAGCAACATCGCTACTTCCGCACCGAAGCCCCAGCTCGGGGCGGGATCAAACGGGCGGTCGTCTACCTGCGGGTGTCCACCCCGGGGCAGGTCAAGACCGACTACGACCCCGAAGGGATCTCACTGCCCGCCCAGCGGCGGAAGTGTGCGGAGCAGGCCCGCGAGCTCGGCGTCGAGATCGTTGACGAATACCTGGGGCCGGGCCGGTCGGCGACCGCCATCCACAAGCGGCCCGAGTTCAAGAAGATGATGGCGCGCATCCGTGAACGCCACGATGTCGACTACGTGATCTTCTACTCACTGTCCCGCATGCACCGGAACTGGGCGGAAAACGGCATCACCCTCGCAATGCTGCGCGAACTCGACGTCACCATGCTCTCCGCGACCGAGAAGTTCGACGACACCCCGCTCGGCGAGGCCATGCACGGCTTCCTCGCCGTGTTCAACGGCTTCCAGTCGCGGGCCAACGGCGAGGACATCCGCTTCAAGATGGGCGAGAAGGCCCGCCGGGGAGGGACGCTCGGCCAGGCGCCCATCGGCTACCTCAACGTCCGCGAGCAGTTCGAGGGCCGCGAGATCCGCACCATCGCCTTCGACCGGGTGCGCGCGCCGCTCATCCGGCTGGCCTTCGAGATGTACGCCACGGGCAGATACAACTTCCACACGCTCCGCAAGGCCTTGACCGATGCCGGCCTGCGGACCCGCCCCACACCGAAGCGGCCTGAGCGGCCCATCTCGATCCACAAAATCGGCGATCTGCTACGGGACCGGTACTACCTCGGCTTTGTGACCTACGAGGGCGTCGAGTTCCAAGGGCGGCACGAAGCCATCGTCGACCAAGATCTGTTCGACCGCGTCCAGAAGGTTCTAATCGCAGACCGGGGCGCGGGCACCCGCCAGCGAACCTACAACCACTACCTCAAGGGCACCGTGTGGTGTGGCCGGTGCGAACGACGCCTGATCATCTCCGGCGCGAAGAACCGTCACGGTGTGCAGTACTTCTACTACATCTGCCGCGGACGGCAGGACGGCACCTGCGACCTGCCCTACTTCAAGGTCGAAGACGTCGAGGAGGCAACCCTGCAGCACTACTGCCACGTGCAGGTGCCGGACGACATGTAGCAGAGCCTCCGCATCACCATGAAGGATGCCGTCGCCAGCGGCGAAGAGAACGCCAAGGAGATCCAAGCTCAGCACACCAGACGGCTGCGGGAACTCGACCGGCAGGAAGATCGCTACCTCGACCTGGTGGACGATCCGGACTGGCCGAAAGAGAAGATCACCGAGCGGATGCGGGGCATCCGCGAGGAACGGGCCCGCCTCAAGCAGCATCTTGAGGACACCGAAGCCAAGCTGGAAGTCGGCTACCAGATTGTGACCGGCATCCTCGACCTGCTGACCGACCCACAGGAGCTGTACCGCAGATCGAAGAAGCCCACCCGGGCCGTACTCAACCGGGCGATCTTCACCAAGCTGTTCCTCGACGCCGACGCCAAGAGCCCGCACGTGGTGGCCGACGAGCTGACGGAAGCCTTCGAGACGATCGTGTACCTGCGACGCGACACGCCGCCCGAACTGGACGCGACGTTGACGGCGGACGGGGACAAACCAGCCACCGACGGCCGCGAGACCACGAACCGACTACGCCGACGCTTCGCCCTGTCACCGGCGCGCTATGAGCGCCGAAACGACAGTGGCGCCCTCCTTGCGGAGGACGCCACGATCTATGGGACTGTCACCGTTTCGGGCCTGCTCGACCACTCTGAGTATCGAGTGGGTTCGAGTAGAACCGAAATGGTGGACCTAACGCAACACAATAAGAACCGCCTGATCTTGGTTCAGGGCCCCGAGATCACCGTCCGACCGGTCTCCACAAGGCTCCTGACCAGGGGCGACGCCCCGTGAGCACCCAGCCGGCACCCTCGCCCGTCAAATCGAACACACGTTCCGTAGACCTGGTGGGTGCGAACGGCACCGCCCGCATGGTGACCGTGATCGTGGGCACCGTTGTCGGGCTCACCTTCCTCTTCGGGCTCGGCAACGTCGCCGCACTCGGCATCCGCCTCGGGGTCCCGACCTACGTCGCCATCCTCGTGGCGCCCGCAGTCGATCTTTCCGTCGTCGGGCTCCTCCTCGGCGCACGCCACCTCACCCTGCACGGCGGACCCACCGAAGTCATCCGCGCCGCACGACGCCTACTGATCTTCGCCAGCGCCGTCACGCTCGCCCTGAACATCACCGAACCCCTCATCACCGGCCACTACGGCAGAGCAGCCTTCGACGCTGTCGGGCCGCTTCTCCTTATCGGATGGGCGGAAGTCGGCCCCGGCCTCCTCCAAGCCATCCAGACCACCGCCCGGTTCCCGGGGCTTCGCCCAGAGAGCGGGGCAGAAGGGACCGATCAGACCCAGATGCCAGCGGCTCCAGACCGAACCGCCACCCAAGGTCGACGGAAAGCGACAGACGCCGCATCGCGTCAGACAGAACGGGGGGCACGCCAGCAGGACCTTCTCCACCGAGCCCGCGCCGAAGATGTCCTCCACTGGCAACACCACCAACGCCCCATCTCCGCAGAGACGCTACGCAAGCGACTTCGCATAGGTACGGAATCCGCCCGCGGCCTTGTCGCCGAGCTTCGCAGTAGCACCCGGGTCACACTCGACGGTCAGGGCGAGACCGCGCCCACGTAGATGCTCGCTGCGGCGGCAGTCCCGAAGAAGCCCCCGGCTCACGCCAGATAGGGCCTGACCGGAGGGGAGTATCTGATCAGACACTCCCCTCACACCGCTGGCTTGGAAATCACCGTGTGCCACTTCCCGCCGGGTACCTCGAAATGGAACAGCATCGAAAACTGGTTGTTCTCCCGGATCAGCATCAACTGGCGCGGACGCCCCCTGACCAGCCACGAGGTCGTGGTGGACATGATCGGGACGACCACCACCCGCACCGGGCTGACCGTGCACGCCAAGCTCGACCCCGGTACCCATCCCACCGGCGTCGTCGTGCCCGACGAGGTCATGCCGACGTTGCCGTTGACCGCGCATGGCTGGCACGGCGTTCCTCACCCGCCACGACGGCTAACTCACTGTGGCCCCCCTACCCAGTTCCGTCATACAGTCGCGCCGCCGACCAACTGGGTTGTGTCTATAAGGCGGTTGGAGAATCCCCACTCGTTGTCGTACCAGCCGAAGATGTGTACGTGGCGCCCCTCGATAACCTGCGTGAGCAGGGAGTCGAAGATGCATGACGCCGGATCCTTGACGATATCCGCGGAAACGACCGGGTCTGCAGTGTAGCGCAGGATTCGTGCAAGTTCACCGTCCGCCGCCTTGCGGAAAAGCGAGTTGACCTCCTCCACCGTCGTCTCACGGTCCACCCGGACGGTCAGGTCGGTCAGCGAGCCAACGGGAACAGGAACCCGCACCGAGTACCCGTCGAGCTTGCCCTTCAGGCTTGGGAGCACGAGGCCGATCGCACTGGCGGCATTGGTGGTGGTCGGGATGGTGCTTAGGTTGGCCGCACGGGCGCGCCGGGGGTCGGGGTGCGGGCCGTCCTGCAGGTTCTGATCCTGCGTGTAGGCGTGGATCGTGGTCATGGTGCCGCACTCGATGCCGAGCCCGTCATCGAGCACCCGGGCCATGGGAGCCAGGCAGTTCGTCGTGCACGAAGCGTTGGAGACGACCGTGTGCTTCTGGGGGTCGTACAGGTCATCATTGATACCGATGACGAGGGTGAGATCCGCGTTCTTTGCCGCAGCAGAGACGACAACCTTCGAGGCGCCGGCATCAATATGCGCCCGGGCCTTGGCTGCGTCGTTGAACACGCCCGTCGACTCGATGACAACGTCGACTCCGAGGCGGCGCCACGGCAGCTGTGCCGGGTCGCGTTCGCTGAGAACCTCGACCACGGTGTCCCCGACCCTGAGCGATGAGCCCTCCGCCGCGACCTGCTGCGGCAGCGGCCCGTACACGCTGTCGTACTTCAGCAGGTCCGCCAGACTCTGCGCGCTGGTCAGGTCGTTGACCGCAGCCACGCGGATGTCGGCACCGGAAGTGAGCAGCGCACGGAAGTAGCTACGGCCGATACGGCCGAAGCCATTGATTCCCACAGTGATTGTCATGATTCCCATTCCGATTACTAGGAGCCTCGCAGCATAGGTGTCATACTTTCGGTAAGTGTCGATATATCCCTCACATAAAAAGATCGAGGCGGTTAGACTCCTGCGAACTCGGCGAGCGAATCAAAGCCGGCCGCACACATGACTGCTTTTTCTGTTCAAAGCTCACAGCATCGGCGGATCATTCTGATCCCGTCGCCTGGCGAGCATCTCCGCCGTATCCTTACGGACGCATCCTAGAAATAGGGCATGACACTCCAATGGTTCGCTGCCAGTTTCCTCGATTGCAAGTCTGAAGAACTCACCCTGTCAGGCTTCCACAGCACTCCAATGCTTGGCTTGATAGAATACTTAGCTATGCCCATCCCCCGAGGGTTCACCTCTTCCCTATACAGCTATAACTGTTCCCGTAACTGTGCGCACCTCTCCAGGGCAACATGTCACCTGCACAAGTCCGCCGGCCGGTACTACACGCAATGCGCACACCGCCAGGCTCGCCGTCGACGCGGATGCTGCAGTTCGCCGAGATGAAGATCTGACCACAGGTCAGATCAAACAACTTCGAATCATGGCAGTCAAGTCGGCACGCAGCCTCAGCAGGCCAGCGCACCTGGTGTGAATCCAGTCACATGCAGGATTTGGTAACAGGGTTCCTCGATCCGAAGGATCGTTGCGTGGCGCAGCATTGACAGTGGGTGATCGCGGAGAGGTTGCCGGGGTTGCTGTTGCGATAGCCTCGGACTTTCGCCGGATTGATCTTCTGTTGGTGGAGATAAGCGGGAAAGTGCTTCTGAGCAGGGAGGATCGTGCTTGCTGAGGGCCCGATCGATCCCGTATCGAGGCTCGCCTTCGCGGCGGGCCAGGGCGAGTCCCAGGCATGGATGGTTTCTCTCGTCAGTCCAGGATCTAGAGATGTTCGCCAGTTCGCCGATGCAGACGTCGGTGTTGTACCAGGTCAGCAGCCTGTCGATCATCTCCTGGATAGGGGCTCGGTCTTCCCGGCGGTGTGGGCGACGACGAGGGTGTTGACCTCATGGAGCAGATCAATCAGCCGGCTCCCCCACTTCTGGGCGCCCGGCGTGAACTCGCCCTTTAACCTCCGACTGTCACGTTGCGTGATACCTACTGGTGTTGTGGGGTGGTTCGGCGTGTCCTCGTGACGTGGAGCGATCTTCGGAAGATCGTGCTCTCGCCAAAGAAGCCGTGATCGAACCGAAGGTCATGATGGGCAGTGTGCAGGACGAACCAGGACGCGTCGAGGCTCTGGGGAGGCTGTGTCGCTTCCGGCCGGAGTTCTACGACTGTCTGGTCCACCGCGCGGACGCGCTGTTCGAGGTGACGGACGCGGTGCTGTGCACCGACGGCCCGGTCCGGAAGCCAGACCAGCCGTCGAGGATCCCGGTGCCATGGATCGCCTCCGACGACCGAGAGCTGATCGCCGCGTACCAGACCAGCCCGGGCGACGGGGTGCGCACCACCAGCAGGTGCGGGGTCCCCGACAGGACCATGCCGGTGACCTCGTCAAGGTCCCTGCGCAGCACGTTGACCGGAGACTCGTCACCGCAGAGCACCGGCTCGGCGCGCAGCGCCGTCCTCATCGCCTCGTCGAACCCGGCCGCGTCCAAGTCCCGGGCGAGGCGAGCGTTCGCGCGGACAACGAACCCGGACGAGACCGGCACCCCGAGCAGCGCGTCGATCACCGTCGCGGCCCGTTCCACCGGGCATTGTTTGCCCTCGGAGGCGAGCAGCACCGTCGCCGCGTGCACCCTGGGCCCGTAGGACACCGCGCCCGCCGCGGCATCACCCACTCGACCTTCTTCAGCACCGGGTCGAGCAGGTCCCAGACCTGCGCCCACCCGTGGGCGAGCACCTCGGCACCCGCCAAGCCCTCGCCACACGACGAGCACTCGACCGGCGGGTCTGACGGTAACGACCGGTCCGGCTCCGACTCCCGCGACAGCCCCGACCCGGCATGCCCCGGCTGCCCGCCGGGCCTCTTATCCTTCGACCGGACCCGCTCCGAGGCCTCACGCCGCTCGGCACGCCGCTTCGCCCGCGCCGAGCGGCTCCTTCTACGGCGACACCGATGGTTCGTTGTCCATCCCGACCCGCCGCCGCAGGTCCGCGTTCTCCAACTCCAGCTCGGCGACCCGCGCCCGGTCGCGCTCCGAACACACCACGCCGAGCTCCACCTCATGCTCCTCGGCCACACCCTCAACGACCCGGCGCAGCCGCTCGTTGACCGACGCCAGACGCTCCTTCGCCGCCACCGCGGCGGCCTGCCCCGCCACGACCTCCTCGATCCACGCCTCGGCAGCCGCTATACGCGAATCCCACGACACCGACGGGTCAGCCACAACCTCGATCATCCATGCCCAACCACGCCGATCAAGCAACGATCCCGACGTGTCCCATCAACACAAACCCCAAGGTCAGCGACCCACGGCAGCCCACCCGTGAATGAACACGACAGCAGACAGACCGGCAGACAGCGGACCAGGTCACGGTGCAGTGATGTATGTCATATAGCACCGTCGAGCATGGCTGAATTTCTTGCTCGTGAGCAGTATTGCTCAACTTGATTTGGAGCAACCAGCAAGGCCGTTGGCGCAGGTAGGCGGGACTTTCTCAGCGCAAGGAAGGCCAAGATCAGGGTGCTGTCGCGAGTATCACGCCAGCACCGGTCCCAGCCTTAGGATTTGGAATCAAATAACTTCCACAAACAATGTGGTTAGGATGCCGGCCGCAACGTATAGTTCCATTCGCCGTGGAAATCGTGCCGAGTGATCGATAGCTCCCGCATGCGCTGGTCCGGTACCTTGATTCCCTTGGCGTAAGTCCCCTCGTCGAGCTCGGCCTGG
The DNA here is from genome assembly GCF_978021225.1 of Frankia sp. CeTa3Moorea. Classification (NCBI taxonomy): domain Bacteria; kingdom Bacillati; phylum Actinomycetota; class Actinomycetes; order Frankiales; family Frankiaceae; genus Frankia; species Frankia sp. CeTa3Moorea. The sequence goes on from NZ_CDXDOR010000177.1 coordinate 7,826, forward strand.
ATACGGAGGCCCGTGCTGGTCGTCGTAGAAGCGATGAGGTTCACCACCACCTCGTGGCTTTCCAGAGGGCGCCCCCGCCAGTTCATCGTTATATGGCTGAACATCCGGTGCTCTATCTTGTTCCACTTGGACGTACCCGGCGGAAAGTGACAAACGGTGATCTCCAAGCCGGTCTTCTCCGCGAACTCGGCGATCTTCGCCTTCCACAGGCGGCTCCGGTACCCGTTCGACCCACCGGCGTCCGCGGTAATCAACAACCGGCGGGCCTCCGGGTACGCTTTCGAACCCATCTTCTCCCACCACCGCTCGATCGAGGAAACCGCGAACTCGGCGGTGTCGGCGCTCGCTCCGACAGTCACCCATCCCTCGTTCT
>NZ_CDXDOR010000178.1:0-8177 GCF_978021225.1 Frankia sp. CeTa3Moorea
ACCTCCGGCCAGGACCGGGACCCGGTCAACAGCTCAACCGCACCCACCGACCAGTCCACCTGCGACGACGGCGCATCCACATGCAACGACGCCGGCAGAACACCATGCCGCAACGCCTGCACCATCTTGATCACACCCGCGACACCCGCCGCAGCCTGCGTATGCCCGATATTCGACTTCAACGACCCCAACCACAACGGCCGACCAGCCTCCCGACCCTGCCCATAGGTGGCGAGCAGAGCCTGGACCTCGATCGGATCACCCAGCGTCGTGCCAGTACCGTGACCCTCGACAGCATCGACATCACCCGCGGACAGCCCCGCGTTCGCCAACGCCCGCCGAATCACCCGCTGCTGCGACAGCCCACTCGGCGCGGTAAGACCGTTCGAGGCACCGTCCTGGTTCACCGCCGACGAACGGACCACCGCCAACACCCGGTGGCCGTTCCGCCGGGCGTCGGAAAGCCGCTCCAGCACCACCACACCCGCGCCCTCGGACCAGCCCGTACCATCCGCCGCGTCGGCATACGACTTGCACCGACCATCGGCGGCCAACGCGCCCTGCCGGGAGAACTCCACGAAGGGCTCCGGCGTCCACAACACGGTGGCCCCACCGGCCAGCGCCAGCGAGCACTCCCCGCGGCGCAGCGCGGAGGCAGCCAGATGCATGGCCACCAGCGAGGACGAGCAGGCCGTGTCCACCGTGACCGCAGGCCCCTCGAACCCGAACACATACGAGACCCGGCCCGACGCCACGCTCGAGGCGGTGCCGGTGGTGATGAAACCCTCCAGCTCGGGCGGCACGGGTGACCCGAAACCGGAGCTGTGCCCCATGACACCGGCGAACACACCGACCTCGCGGCCGGCCAGCGCGGTGGGGTCGATCCCGGCGTGCTCGATGGCCTCCCAGGAGATCTCGAGCAGCAGCCGCTGCTGCGGGTCCATCGCGAGCGCCTCACGCGGCGAGACACCGAAGAAGCCGGGGTCGAAGGCACCCGCGTCGGCAAGGAACCCGCCACGGTCGACGTGCGAGATGCCGGGCCGCTCATGGTCGGCGTCGAACAGGGCGTCCAGGTCCCAGCCTCGGTCGGTGGGGAAGTCCGTGGTGCCGTCGCCGCCCTCGCTGACCAGTCGCCACAGGTCGTCCGGGCCGGCGACCCCGCCGGGCAGCCGGCACGCCATCCCGACGATCGCGATCGGCTCGTCGGCGGCCAGCGACTCGTTGCCCGCGTCGGCGTCGAGGTCCGCTGCGGTGCCGGCGTCCGGGCCAAGGATCTCTGCCCGCAGATGCCGGGCCAGCGCGGCCACCGTCGGATGGTCGAAGGTGATCGTGGCCGGCAGGGCGAGGCCGGTCGACGCGGCGAGGCGGTCGCGGAGCTCGACCACAGCCACCGATGACAGTCCCAGGTCACGGAAAGCCCTGGCCGCGCGCAGGTCGTCGTCCGCTCCAGGCCGGCGCAGGACGTCGCGGGCGTGGCCGCGGACCAGCTCCTCCAGTGTCTCCAACTGGACGCGACGGCTCATCCCGCCCAGGCGGGCCTGCAGGGCGCCGGTGACCGCGGCGTCCGGTGCGGCGGTCGCGGGCGTAGCCGGCTCGAGGTCACGCAGGATGCCGGGCGCCGGCGTTCCCGGTGGCAGCCGCAGGCCGACCAGGGCGGCCTTGCCACTGCCGAGGGCGAGGTCGACGGCGGCGAGAAAAGCCTGCGGGTCATCGCCGTCGCCGCCGTCGTCAGTGGCCGGCCAGGCCAGCAGCGTGGCCGCCCGGCCGCCCTGGCATCGCCGGTCGACGAGGGCTTGGGCCTGCCGCCCGACGTGTGCTTCCGGCGCGTCCACACCCGGGGCGCCCAGCAGGAACGCGGAGTCGGTCACCACGAGGAAGGCCGTCGCGTCCGGGAGAGCGTCATCCAGGGCCCGGCCGAGCTCGTCGTCCGGTGCGGTGTGGACCACCGTGACCGGTCCGGCCAGGCCGTTCAGACCGGCCAGGATGTCACTGTCGGCACCCCCGTCGTGGGCACCGGTGAGTGCGACGATCTCGGCGTCGGCCAGCTCGGGGTCGTCAGGCACCGCGGCGGCGGGAAGGCCGGCGAACAGCACCCGGCGCACGCCGTAGCCGACGACGAACCGGCGCAGCAGAGCGGCTCCGCGCCCGCCGGTCCCGGTCCCGGTCAGGACGAGTGTGCTGTCCGGGCCAGGCCAGGCCAGCGGCCGGGGTCCACCTTCCACGGGCACCCAGGCCAGGTGGGGCTCCGACAGCCCGTCCGGATCGCCAACCGGCCGCCATCCGAGCTCGGCCAGTCCCTCGTGGCGGCCACTCGCCGCATACCGCGCCCAGGAGGGGAGATCGACCAGCCGCCGCCGGACGATCTTGCCGGACGGCGTCCGCGGCACGGCGGCCACCTCGCGGATCTGCTCGGGCAGCTTGTACGCGGCGAGCCGCTCACGGCAGCGCTCGATCGCGGCCCGCGGGTCGAGACCGCCCGGCCCGGGCACCACGTAGGCCACCGGCACCTCGCCGAGGACGCCATGCGGCAGGGCTGAGACTCCGGCGTCGGCGACCCCGGGCACCGTCCGCAGCACGGACTCGATCTCGTCCGGGTGGATGTTCTCGCCACCCCGGATGACCAGGTCCTTGATCCGGCCGCAGATCGTGAAGTAGCCGGCGTCGTCCCGGCGGGCGAGGTCGCCGGTACGGAACCAGCCGGCATGGAACGCCGCCGCCGTCGCCTCCGGGCTGTTGTGGTAGCCCACCATGAGGTTCGGCCCGCGGACCCAGACCTCGCCCTCCTGCCCCACCGGCCGGTCCTGGCCGGTGTCGGGGTCGACCACCCGGACATCGACGCCGGGCGCCGGCAGGCCGCAGGACCCCTCCACCCGCGCGCCGTCCGGCGGGTTCATCGTGATGGCGCCGCAGGTCTCGGTGCTGCCGTAGGCGTCGATGAGCGAGACGCCGTAGAGCTCCTCGAAGTCGCGCCGCAGCTGCGACCCCGTGACGGCACCGCCCACCAGGCCGATCCGGAGGTCTGGCAGGGTCAGAGCGCTTTCGCGGGCCAGCCGGACGAGGTGGTGATAGGTGGCGGGGACGCCGGCCACGAAGGTCGCACGGCGGGAACGCAGCTCGGCGAGCACGTCCTCGGCTGCGCGGCCGTCCATGATGTGGGCGCTCGCGCCGACCGCCGTCACCGACAGCACGCAGGCAATGTGCGAGAGGCTGTGGAACAGCGGCAGAGGCCAGAGCACGCGGTCGTCGGGCCGGAGCCCGGGAAGCGGCACGTAGCTGGAAGCCACCGACCACAGACAGTTCCGCTGGGTGGACAGCACGCCTTTGGGCCGCCCGGTGGTGCCGGACGTGTAGAACATGAAGGCCACTTCGTCCAGGCCCAGGTCGTCGCGGGCGGACGAGGCCGGATCGGTGGCCGTGAGCTGGTCGTAGTCGTGCAGTTCGGACGGCCCGTGCGGCATGTGCGGCTCGGAGCGCTCGCCGCCGGTCCCGGGCTCGCTTTCCTGGCTCCGGTCCGGGCTCGTGGCCAGGACAGTCATACCGTTCGGGCCGAGCTTCAGGAACTCGCCAGCATTCGCCGTGTCGGTGATCACGAAAGAGGCGCCGCTGTCGGCCAGCAGGTAGCCCAGCTCGGCCCGGCTGGACTGCGGGTTGACCGGCACTCCGACACCGGCGGCACGCAGGACGGTAAAGTAGGCCTCAACCATCGCGACCCGGTTACCCAGGCAGAGCAGCACGGGGTCGCCCCGCTGGAGCCCGAGGTCGGCGAGGTGCCCGGCGAGCCGGCCGGTCCGGGTGTGCAGGTCGGCGTAGGTGACGGAACGCCGGTCGTCGGAGAAGGCGATGCGGTCGGTGAATCGGGCGGCGTGTTCTCGGAGGATTTCGGGGAGCGGTCTGACCAGATCGTCACGCACGATAGCTACGACCTCCGTCAGGGGACCTGAGACTGAGAGTCGTTACCGAAAAAGACTGAGAGCCGTTCCTGAGCCGCGCTACCAGAACACTAGCAGGCGTTTGACGCCGAATACGGAACCCCTCAGACGCAGCGGGACATCGTTCGCCGATACGGCGAGCCGCAGCCCCGGAAAGGCCTCGAGCAGGGCCTGTAGGCCGACGCGCAGCTGGATTCGGGCAAGGTTCTGCCCGATGCACTGGTGCACGCCGTGGCCGAAGGCCACGTGGCCGGAGGTGTCCCGGTCGATGTCGAGCCGATTCGGGTCGGGGAACTTGTCCGGGTCGCGGTCTGCGGCCGGCAGCGACACGGTGACCGTGTCGCCCTTCGCCACGACGTGCCCGCCCAGCTCGACGTCCTCCGTCGCGGTGCGGAAGATCTCGTACTGGTTCACGGTCAGGTAGCGCAGCAGCTCCTCAACCGCGTTGTCCAGCCTGCTGGGATCTGCGCGCAGCGCGGCGAGCTGCTCCGGGTAGCTCAGGAGAGCGAAGACACCGACCGTGAGCGCGCTCTCGGTGGTCTCGTAGCCGGCAAAGAGCAACATGATCATCATGTTGTAGATTTCTTCATCACTCAGCTGGCCGCCGCTGATCAGCCGACTGAGGATGTCGTCGCCCGGATTCTCCCTCCTACGGCCGATCAGCTCCATCAGCCAGGGCATGAGCCCTCCGAAGGCGGCCTCCATCTCCGGGAACGTGCAGTCCGGGTCATGCATGACGGCGGGCGCATCAGCGTAGTGCTCCCGCTCGTCGTAGGGGAATCCGAGCAGCTCCGACAGCATGCGCAGCACGAACGGCCGGCTGAACGCCGACGACAGGTCGGCCGGCTGACTGCTCGCCTTCATCTCGGCGATCTGCTCGGCGGCGAGCTGCCGCAGCCTCGGCGTCAGCTGGCCTAACCGGCGGGCTGTGAACTCGCCGGTCACCATCCGCCGGTAGTGCGTGTGGTCCGGCGGGTCTACGTGGATGAACATGCCCGGCTGGGCCGGCACCGGTGGCACCGGCTGCCCGAACTTCGTGACCGGGAAGTGGCAGGTCTCCAGGCTGTGGCTGAACCGGGGGTCGCTGAGGACCTTCCGAGCAAGCTCGTAGCTGGACGCGAGCCATCCGATGTGGCCGTCCGGGTAGGTCATCCGGGTCAGTGGACGCTCCGGGCGCAGCTCGTCGAAGATGGCGGCCGGGTCGAACCGGTGGGTGCGGTCCCAGGGGATCTCGAACGAAACGGTGTCGGTCATCGTCTCTTCCCTTGGCCTAGATCGATGTCGCTCCGCTCACTGCGTCGCGAGTTTCCCGAGAGTCTCGTGCGCGGTGGCCAGGGACTTCTCGGCGATCGGCCTGAGCGCAGCCATCTGGGGCACGATCTGGGCGAAGGTAAGCTCGGAGTGGACGAACTGCAGGTCGTCAGCCAGGCCGATCGCGCCGAGCACGGCCGCCGCGTAGGGTTCCTGGAAATCCCAGCCCTCGCGCGGGGTGCCCGGGGCGTAGGAGCCGCCGCGGGCGGTGATCACGACCACCGACTTCCCACGCAGCAGGCCGTCTTCCGAGCCTGGGGCCACCATGTGGGCCGGCGTCACGAGTCGGTCGATCCAGGCCTTGAACGACGATGGAACCGTGTAGTTGTACATCGGGATCGCTATGAGAAGCGTGGTGGCCGCCCGCACCTCGGCTGTGAGCGCCTGGGTGAGCGCCTTGTCCTCCGGGCTGACGCCGTGCTTCTCGGCGTTGCCCTCGACGTCGGTCTCCGGGTCGAACAGCCACTCACGGACACCGTGAGTGATGTGCGGAACTGGCTCGGACCCGATGTCGCGATATACGTAACCGCCGCCAGGGTGGTTTTCCCGCCACTGGTCCGCGAAATAGCTGGACAGCTTCCGCGAGGTCGATTCACCCTGACGGATGCTCGCGTCGATGTGCAGCAAGGAAGGCACAGCCAACCTCTCACCTCGGTTCGGTGGATTACCCGCCCTCACAGAAGGAATTTCGAGCAGGCTTCCCGGTTTCTCGAAGGCTAACCTTGGTGGCTACCAGTGCGGCATCCCTCAGTCTGGTACGGCCTTCGATCGGATCCGGCCGCTTACGCGTACCCGCGGCGGACCAGCCGGGCGGCTCGCCGGGGGCGGTCACGCAAGCTCCCAGCCGGATGGCGACCCGACCGGCCGGACAGCCGCGCCGTCCGCCACCTCCTGCTTCTTGATCCGCTCCCACCTGCTGGCCAGCTCTACCCGGGAGGAGACGCCGAGCTTGCGGAAGATCTTCTTCAGATGGGCCGCGACCGTATGGGTCGAGATGAACATCTCCTGGCCGACCCGGGTGTTGGTCAGCCCCTGGCTGACGAGTTCGGCGACCGCGAACTCCGTGTCGGTCAGCTGCCCGACGCCGGCTCCGGAGACAGTGGCACCCACCCGGGGTATCCGGCCGCGCCGGACGCCGAAGTCCCGCAGCTTGCGGGCCACCCGGGAGCCGTCCCGGGAGGCACCAACTGCGAGGTAGTGGTCCGCGGCCTGTCTGAGCAGGTCCACCGACCCGCCGGACTCGGCCCCACGCTCACGCAGCACGGTTCCGGCGTCCTCGAGGGCCGAGGCACGGTTCCGTCGACCGATGTGCAGGTCGGCGACCGCCACCAGGGTCCGGGCATCGCCCTTGAACAGCGCACCGGCGTGGATCGCGGCCGCACGCAGCGCCCCGAAGGAGGGGTTGCGGGTCGACAGCACACGGACACGCTCGACGGCGAGCGCGGCCAGCTCCTCGTCACCGAGCCGGCGGGCTGCCCGTACCAGCCCGGCTGCAGCCTCGGGCTGGGCGGCCAGCAACTCCCCCGCCAGATGTTCGTTGGTGACAAGCCCGCGCACGAGCGGCGCGACGGACTCCGGCGCGTCGCGGACCTCTCGGACCTCGGCGGTGACCCACGCGCTTTGGCCTGGCATGTGCCGGGCCTGGTTCAGCAGGACACCAGCCATCAGCTGGTCGGTATGCAGGAGCGCGGTGTCGATGTCGGCCCGGCGCAGCGCCCGGCGGGCCAGGAGGATGTGGGCGATCGGCCGCATCACGTCCAGGTCGAGGCCGTCGAGCGCGGCAAGGGCGGCCTCGGCCTCGGCGGCGGCCTCGTCCATCCGGTCGCGGGCGAACTGTATCTCGGCCCGGCACATGCCGGCGGCCGCCCGGACCTTCGCCGCGGGCTCCCGGGTGCCGCCGGTGAGGACATCGTCCAGCACCTGCTTCGCCGTCTGGAGATCGCGGGAGTAGGTCAGCAGGAAGGCATACCAGACACCGGCCATCGGGCGGCATTCCCCGCCGTTGCAGGCTGGGCGCGGGCCCGTCACGGCGCGCCGGGCGAGGTCCAGGCCCTTGCCCAGGTCGCCGCCACGCCAGGCCCAGGCAGACAGCGTCACCAGCCGGTCCAGCCCGCACGTCAGGTTCTCGCAGCCCTCCATCGGCTCATGGACTTCGGACCCGTCACTCATGGTAAGCGCGAGCCCGACAACCGAATCCCGGGGCACTTCCATCACCTCTTCGTAGCCGTATGCCAGGGGGTCTGAGCGCGATCGGCCCGGTGACCCGGCCCGATCGCGTTGTCGGCGCACCCGGAGTGTGAGCAGATCGCCCGATGCCGCCGGGCACGGCTCGCCCTGGCCGAACAACCGGTGGGCTGCTGGCCTGCTCGTGGCAGATCGGCGACAGCACAGGGTCGGAGAAGGCCGGACCGCGCGGAGGGGCAGCGAGTCACCTCATCGGTACGCCGAAGGCCTCCTCCCGATCGGGCTCAGCATCCGTGCCGCCGGGATGCCGCCCGGCGTGGTCCCGTTTTGTTCGACACTTCCCGTACAGGCTCCATCGCCCCGCCTGGCTCTGTCAACGTCGCCCAACATCCCCCGCCGGGGCAGTCTTGGTTTGCGGTGAAGCAGGCAAGGGCGCGCCAACAGACCGTTCTTCCCGGATGCCGAAGACCGCGATCGACCCTGGGCTTCTTTCCCTCACGCGGCGTTCAGACTATCTGAGACCCTGGCCCACATCACCGCCCATAGGCCCCCGCACCGATACCGGCAGTTCGTTGGATCAGGGCGGTTGGGTAGAATTCCTGCCGTTTCGCCTGCCGTGGTCCCCGGTGTCCGCGGTCGGGGCGTTCAGATAGCCAGACCCAGCAGAGCAAGAACGCACAGAAAAAGAGGTCCGGTGCCGGACGATAGCCAGGACGGAGCGAACCTGGAAAGCGACCAGACAAGTTCGTCCTT
>NZ_CDXDOR010000179.1:0-476 GCF_978021225.1 Frankia sp. CeTa3Moorea
CGCTGAACGCGGCCTCGAGGTCGACCACGTCACGGTCTATCGGTGGGTGCAGCGCTTCACGCCCCTGCTCGTCGACGCGGCGAGGCCGTGCCGGCATCGTCCTGGGGACAGGTGGTTCGTCGACGAGACGTATGTCAAGGCCGCCGGCCGGTGGACGTACCTGTACCGGGCGGTTGACCAGCACGGGCAGGTCATCGACGTCCTCGCCAGCGCACGACGCGACCAGGCTGCGGCACGCCGGTTCTTCACCGCGGCGCTGTCTCACGGCCGCCGGCCGGTCGAGGTCATCACCGACAAGGCCGCCGTTTACCCGCGGATCCTCGACGAGCTGGTACCCGAGGCCTGTCACGTGGATGCCGCGCGGGAGAACAACCGGATCGAATCCGATCACAGCCGGTTGAAAGCCAGGCTCCGCCCGATGCGCGGACTGAAACGGCTGCGCTCTGTCCAGACGATCAGCGCAGGGCATGCCTTCG
>NZ_CDXDOR010000179.1:1138-8839 GCF_978021225.1 Frankia sp. CeTa3Moorea
TCCAGAACATCCGCCGCGGCCACTACGAACTCGGGATCGACACCGACCCGCACGCACGGCTGACAGCCGCGTTCACCGAGCTCACCCTCGCAATCTGATCACCCGCCCGGCAGGGTCAACCATGCCCTGCCTTCCCCCAATGCAACAGACCCATCTCGCGTCCCGCGACGCTCATCACAGCCCAGCCAGTAACCTCGCCGACGAATCCTGCTAGCCTCAACGAACTTCGAAGCTCGAGACGAACCGCAAGCAAACGGGCCTCGCGCCACCCCGAGCTCGGCACAGCGACCGGCAGCGTCACCTCTTCAGGTATCGTCGAGGCACCGGCCGGTGTGGCGCAATTGGTAGCGCTCTCGACTTGTAATCGAGCGGTTAGGGGTTCGAGTCCCCTCACCGGCTCCAGACAGATGGCCTCTGACCTGCGGTTTTGCGAAATCAGAGATCATCTATTCAAGATCGAAATGGGTTTGTGTGCGCATTGTGTGCGCATTCGGCAATTTTGTGCAGGAAGCGATCATGAACGGGGTGTCCCCTCCGGGCGCCTGGACCGGGACCTGCGGTCGCGACACCACCCCGACGACGGTTACGCTCCGTTATCGCCTGCCGTTCTGAGGGCGGGTGGGATCGGCGAGAACGATGCGTGGCGGCTGACGGTGGCCGGTCCGCCACCCCACCCCACGCCACCGCGGCACGGGGATCGGACGTTCACGGCGCCGCCAGGGTCGATGGCGGCGCCGTGGACGTGAACATGGCGACGGAGCAAGCAACCCGGTGTTAGCACCGGGGATCGCCGCAGCGTGGAACGGGATCCGCCGTGCCCCCACGGGTCCGCCCCGGTCAGGTCACCCCCGACCCGCACCGGCGACATCGACGCCATGGCCGACGCTATGGGCCTCGACGCGGGTCGCGGCCAGGTACGCCAAATCCGGATAGCCGAGATTCTTCGCGGTGAACGCCGCCGCGACGCATGCTTCGACGAGCGTGTCCAACGCCAGCCGGTGGGCCTGCTCGTCGGCCGCCAGACGGGGCCGGGCGGCGCAGGTGGTGAGCTGAGCTGACCGAGATCCGGCAGGCAGCTACCTCGGCTTACGGCGACGCCGGTCAAGGGCCGCTATGCCGACCGCGGCCACGGCGACGACGAGCAGGCTGCCACCAAGCTGGACCTCCTGCCAGAGGCGGTCATGCAGCGATGCGCTGGCGCTCACCTTCCGCAGCTCTCCGACCAAGATCAGTGCGATGACGGCGAAAAGACCCGCCTGCTGGGCCAGCATGGACAGCGGCGGACGCACGAGCCGGCGTAACTCCTGGTTTGTTGCTTCCTGGGCGTCCCACCGTTTCTGCTCCGCGGCGGCTCGCTCCGCTTCCCCGATACCGTCGATGATCAGGTTTCGTTCCCGTAGATCCTGGTCCTGCAACAGGCCGTGGCTGCCACGGCTGCCGGTTGCGGGCAGGAGCCGCAGCGCGTTGTCGATGCTGTCGAGCGCCGCGGCATAGTGGCCGCACCGGCGTCGGCCGGTCGCGAGCCGGAAGTGGAAGGTGTGGTCCGTGGGGTACTCGGTCACGGCTTCTTCGGCGTGGCGCCGCAACAGCTCGGATCGTCGCGGTCGGGCGCCGCGAGCGCCAGAGGCGAGGATTCCAGGAACCGGTGGAGGTCGTCGAACCAGAAGTTCATGCGGAGCTTGCTGGCGTGGTACACCGCCGCGAACGCGAAGACGGTGGGAGAGCCGCCGACCTGCTGGTCGATGCGGTCGACCACGCCTGTGAGATCCGCGCGGGACTCCACGCTGTCCCGGGTGATGAAGGCGTATCCGACCGCCCAGGTCTCGATGATCGTGCGGCGTTCGGCGGGGCTGGCCTGGCCGCTGTGGTCCTCCAGCCAGCGGGCGCAGCGGGCCGCGACCTCGACGGTGGGCTCGCGCAGGAACCTGCGGCGCCAGTACCGGTCGGCGCAGATCAGCCAGGGGTCGGCCACAAGGTCGGCGGAGGCGAGCTGGAACGGCGGTTCCACGCCGGCGTCGACCAGCGCCGAGGCGACGCTCTCGCACACTTCCCGCGAGTCGGCCGCCCTCACCTGCGACAGCGGCCGTACGATCGTGTCGATGTCCATGGCCCTCCTCGGTATGCGCCTCGTGCCGCCGTTGTCCACCACCGTCGTCGGCGTCTATCTTTTTCCGCGGGGCTTCTTCTTACGGGGTTGAGTACGCTGACCGGTCTCGCCGGTGCGGGTTTTTCGGTCGCGTTCCGGGCGCCGCGGGTTGACATCGTCGAGGACGGCTTCAACGATAGCGATCGCGTAAGCATTCACCTGGCTAATTGATGTTGCTGTGCGTGGTCGAGGCTGGAGCCGGGTGTGGATGTTGTTCGGATGGTTGGGTGTCGCGGGGTGGCTGGCTGGCTCGGGTGTGGTGATGTGGCGGGGTGTCGCCGGAGTTGGACGAGATGCCGCCTGAGGGGTTGCGTGCCGTCATCGGCGCGCAGGCTGAGCTGATCGGCCAGCTACGCGCGCAGAACGCCGCCCAGGCCGAGGTGATCGAGGAGCAGGGCCGGCGGATCGAGGAGCTCGCGGCCTAGTTGAAGGCGCTGGTACGTAAGCAGTCGCGGAATTCGAAGAACTCGTCGTTATCGCCCTCGACGGACGATGTGATCCCGGGGCGGGCGACGCCGAAGTAGACCGAGGACGAGGCGGCGAGGCCGGGCGCGGGCGGGAAGAAGCGGAAGCGCGGCAAACAGCCGGGCGCGGGCGGGCTGACGGCGGCTTGGGTGACCCCGGACAGGGTCGTGGCGCACTACCCGGTGGGCTCCTGCGGGTGCGGGGCGTCGCTGACGGACGCGCCGGTCGTCGGGCTCGCCCGGTCGCACCACTGCCACGACCTGGAGCCGGTCCGGTTCACGGTCGTGCGGCATGACCTCTACCGGGTGCACTGCGGCTGCGGGCGCGACCACGTCGCCGCCCAGCCCGAGGGGGTGTCGGCCGCGCCGGTCGCCTACGGGGAGAACCTGCGCGCGCTCGCGCTCTACCTGCTGGTGCGCCAGCACCTGCCGGTCGAGCGGACCACCGAGCTGATCGCGGAGTGGGCCGGGGTGCGGGTGTCGGCGGGCTGGGTGCACGGTCTGCTCGCCGAGGGCGCGGCCGCGGTCGCTCCCGCCCTCGAGGAGATCGAGGACCAGATCGCGCACGCCGACGTCGTCGGGTTCGACGAGACCCCGCTCAAGGTCGGCACGAAGGGCCAGAAGCGCTACGTGCTGTCCGCGTCGACGGTCAACCTCGTCCTGTTCGTGCTCGGCCGCCGTGACCTGGCGAGCTTCAAGGCGTTCCTGCTCGCCCGGGTGGTCGGGGTCGTCGTCCACGACCGGTACGCCCTCTACGACCACGACAAGTTCGCGGGCCTCGTCCACCAGCCACATCCTGGGCGACATCCAGGATGTGATCGAGACCTACCCGGACGCGCTGTGGGCACCGCAGCTCGGGCGGGCGCTGCAGGGCTTGGTCCACCAGGCCAACCTCGCCCGCGCCGCCGGCCTCGACGAGATCCCGCCGGCGCTGCGCGACCCACTCGTCGCCGAGTTCCGCGGCGCGGTCCGCGTCGGCCTCTCGAAGATCCCCGCGTGGACAGCGGTGAGCAGCCGGTTGGCCGCTGCCTACTCGAGTGTCTTCGCGACCGCCAAGACGACGTGCTCCGCTTCGTCTTCGACCTCGACGTGTGGCCCACGAACAACCAGTCCGAAGTGCGACACGAGGTCGCACGCTACAAGAGGATGTGTCGAAAGGAGGACCGGCTTATGCCGGTGGCATGATCCCGGGCCAGTGCCCGTTGGCCCGTTCCCACCTGGGCGTGCGTCGCTGGTAACGGCGGGGTGCGAAGCCCCGGGGTAGAAGCCCAAGGGCCCCTGATCCATCCGGGGGCTACAGGCGAGGGAAAGACCGGGCGGGTGAACGTGAGTGAACCCTCGATGATGTCTCGTTAGGTTGAGCCTCGGATAGATGGATGTTCTGCCGGGGTTTAGGGACCACGCCGCTGTGAGGCGGCAGGCGACGGCCGTCCATTCAGTATCGGCCGTGGTGGGCACCGCCGTCCCCGGGGTCGAGAGGGCACCCAATCCGGTCGTTGCTTGTGCGTGTGGAACGTGGAACCCCGTCGTGGTCCGACCCGTGAGGGCCGGTGAGCCGACCGTGAGGGAGGCCGATCCCCCGGCGGGAGAAGGATGACCCAAGAAGCGAACGCCGGCAGACCGAAAGGTGACGGGAAGCCCATGGCTGTAGTCGCGCCTCCTCCTGGCGTGGGCCGTGGGGAGAACCGGCCGGATACCGGACCTGGTGTCCGGGCCCGAAAGGGCGCCCACGTGGGTCAGGTGAGCCCGCGGAGACAACCGGTGACCACGGTGGCGGAACCGAAGGACACGTTGGACGCCCCGGCGATCGCCGGGGTGAACGGACCGGAGGACGACCGGCCCGGCTGGGACTGGTACGACATCGACTGGGACCAGGCGAACCGGGAAGTACGCAGGCTACGGCAACGGATCTTCGCGGCGTCAAGGGACGGGGACGTGAAGCGTCTCCGGAATCTGCAGAAACTGGCCTTGCGGTCCCTGGCGAACGCTCGGGTGAGCGTGCGGCGGGTGACGGAGGTCAATGCTGGCCGTCTGACCCCGGGGGTGGACGGCCGGGTCGTGCTGGACGCGCCGGAGAAGGCCGAACTGGCCGCGACGGTGCAGAAGCGGGCCCGGTCGTGGACCGCCCAGCCTGTCAGGCGGGTGTTCGTCCCGAAGCCGGGGAAGAACAAGAGCAGGCCGCTGGGAATACCGGTGATCTCCGATCGGGCGGTTCAGGCCATGGTGGTCACCGCGTTGGAACCAGAATGGGAAGCGAAATTTGAGCCGAAGTCGTATGGCTTCCGGCCCGGGCGTGGTTGCCAGGACGCCATTGCCGCGATCTTCTGGACCGTGGCGGGCACGCGGACGAAACGCCGGTGGGCGTTGGACGCGGACCTGGAAGCGGCGTTCGATCACGTGAACCATGATCACATACTCGGGCTGCTGGGCAGCTTCCCGGGACGGGAAGTGGTGGCCAGATGGCTGGCGGCGGGTGTGATCGGCCCAGACGGATACTGTCCGACCACCGAGGGGGTTCCCCAGGGCGGGGTGATCAGTCCACTGCTCTTTAATATCGCGCTTCATGGGATGGAGGAGGCAGCAGGTACCGTCTACGGGTGGAACCCTTACCGGAAGTCCGAGGAAACAGTAACGGGCACGCCGGTGCTGGTGCGGTACTGCGACGACTTCGTGGCGTTGTGCGACAGCCGGGAACAGACCGAACAGGTCAAAGCCCGGCTGACGCCGTGGCTGGCGGCCCGGGGGCTGGCCTTCAACGAGGACAAGACCCGCGTGGTCCACCTCGACGAGGGCCTCGACTTCCTCGGGTTCACCATCCGGCGCCACGGGCCGAAGCTGATCATCAAACCCAGCAAGGACGCGGTCCAACGTGTCCGGGCACGACTGGCCGCCGCGATGAAGGCCCTGCGCGGGGCTAACGCGAGCGCGGTCATCCGCACGCTCAACCCGATCATCCGGGGGTGGGCCGCCTACTACCGGGGTGTGGTGTCCACGGAAACGTTCCAAGCACTGGACAACTATCTGTGGAAACTCACCTACAAGTGGGCGCTGTTCCGCCACAACCATCGGGGGCGGCGGCGGATCGTCGCCCGGTACTACGGCCGTTTCCACCCGACCAGGCAAGACAGGTGGATGTTTGGAGACAGGGGCTCCGGCGCCTTCCTGCTACGCTTCGCCTGGACGAAAATCGTACGCCACGACCTGGTCAAGGGAAGGGCGTCCCCGGACGACCCTGACCTGGCCGGCTACTGGGCCCAACGCCGCCGCCGAGACAAGAAGAACGGCGACGGCCTGCCGCCGATTGGATGGCGCCGCACCACGCTGCTCAACAAACAGCAGGGGCGCTGCCCGATCTGCCAGGGCCTGCTGGCCCCTGACGTCGACCACCCACCGCGCAGCCCGGAAGAATGGGAACAGTGGGCAGTCGACGCCCGCCGGACGGTCACCGTCACCACGGCCGCCGGCCCCAGCGCGCATGACCGACAACCACGCCTTGTCCACGAGCACTGCCGGCAGCGGTGGTACCAGACCCGGCGCCGGACGGCACAGCCAAGCCAGAGCTCGAGACGCCCTCCGGGGCTTGCTTGAGCCGTGTGCCGCGACGAGTGGCACGCACGGTTCTGAGGGGGCCCCGGCGCAGCAATGCGCTGGGGCTACCCGACCGCGACCTGCGGCCGTTCAAGACCCAGCAGAAGATATCCGGCCGGCTCACCTTCGAGGCCGCCACCCGCTGCCGGCTCGCGCTGGCCATCTACCTCGGCACCGCCCGCAAACAGGGCGTCGGCGCCCTGCACGCGCTCCGCCTCGCGTTGCGCGCCACTCCCTGGATGCCTCCGGCCGCGGTCCCGACCTAACCGGCAGCCCCACCCAGCCACGCTCGAACCCGCCGTGCCGGCCCCGCCGGCACGGTCCCCGGCCATACCCACCACCCGCCACTCTCAGTAAACGATCAAAGCTGGTGAATGTTTGCCCGCAGTGGTCCGCCGGTCAGCACACCGGCCTCCCGACGCGGAGGAAGGATCGGTCGAGAAATGTGAGCGGCTCGTCGCCGGCGAGGCAGGCTCGCCGGACTTCACCGATCAAGATCATACGATCTCCCGCCCCGTACCGGCTGTTGCCAATAACCCTGTGCACGATCCATCGCGTCGGTCGATGCCCTCTGGTTGGCTCGCCGTGATCCGCTACCGAGTAAGACAGGTCAATAGCGAACGCGCGCCGACATTGACGTAATTTCCGTACCGCACGAAGTGCGACAGCTGATCGATGGTCATCCAGGTGAAGTCCGGCGGCACATCCAACGGGAAATCATCTCCAGCCAGAATAATCTGGTAGCGATTCTCCGCGTGATAGAAGCGGCCGCCTTCCTCTGAATGAACAACGTCGATGAGGACTCGCTCCGATGGCGTCGACAGCACGAATTCCAGGAACGGCGGTCGCTGGTCGGATCCGAACTCTCGGTAGTTTTCGGGATCACAGTTAACGGTCGGGGACATCTCGACGACGTCGCCGGTACCGGGCTCCGTCCGGGCGTGCACAAGCAGGTGCATTGCGCCCTTCACCCACCTTGCGACAAAGGCGATGATGCCACGCCCGGTCGGCGCGAACATGGGTTGTGACCAGCGGGAAACCTCACGGTTGCTCGCCTGGACGTGGACGCCGATGACATGAAAGAAAAGTTCGAGCTCATGCGATATCTGCTCGTTGGAGCGGATCCAGTTCTTGACTTCGACGAGCCTGATGAGGCGCCGGTCGAGGAGGTACCTGCTCCTAGCCTCCGTGAACCAGCTCAAGAGTTCCTGGGTCGTGTACAGGGCATCGCCGTCCTCGCCGGGAGTCCGTAGCGGCAGGCCCGACAGGATGGTCCGGGAGTCCATGTTCACGAGGTTCTCGATGAGCACCAACTCCCGAAGCTGGTCCACACTCAGCCAGCAGAAGTCATCGAGCACGGGAACGTCGCCCTCAACTTCCACGATCATGTTTCGGTTGCGCTTGTTCAGGAACCACGAGCCTTGCTCGGACTGCAGCGCGTCGAAGGCGACGCGCCCGTTCCGGGGCGCGAGAAAGTGCTCCAGATAGGGGGCCGGGTTTCCA
>NZ_CDXDOR010000180.1:0-8157 GCF_978021225.1 Frankia sp. CeTa3Moorea
GGCTTAGGCGTTGGGTGGTGCCGGTCGGCTCAGGGCGTCGGCGCGGACGCGGACGAGGCGCACGATGGTGAGCACGGTCGGCCGGGTGCGGTCGATCGGCGGGTGGACGATGTCGCGGTCGTAGGCACCGAGCAGCAGCCCGGCGGTGACGGTGTCGACGGCCTGGGTGGCGGGGGTATCGGCGG
Source organism: Frankia sp. CeTa3Moorea (assembly GCF_978021225.1). Classification (NCBI taxonomy): domain Bacteria; kingdom Bacillati; phylum Actinomycetota; class Actinomycetes; order Frankiales; family Frankiaceae; genus Frankia; species Frankia sp. CeTa3Moorea. The sequence continues at coordinate 186 of NZ_CDXDOR010000180.1, forward strand.
GTCGGTGGCCGTTCGTGGCGGGAGTCCAGCCGGCCGGCGGGATCACCACGGCCGGCGGGCCCGGGGGCACGCGGAAGATCAGGGTGACGTGGGTGGGGTCGCCGTGGTGGTCGACGTAGAAGGCGCTGTCGGGCAGGTCGGCGAGGGCCGCGGCGAGGGCGGCGCTGTCCGCGGCGGGGCGGACGGTGACGTGGATGGTGTCGGGCCAGGGGCGGTGGACCGACACCTGCGGGTCTGCGGGCATGGCAGGGGTCCAATCACGGCGTTGCGGGCGCGAAACCCGGCCGGGAAAAGGGGCAGAAAAGGTCGCCGTCTATCCAGTCGAGAAACCGGAATAGAACGAACCGACACGGCCTTCTGGAGATCACGAGTGTGAGTGGCGGGAACGCTGCGGATACGGACGCGCCGTCCGCAGGGCGCTGAAGTCACCGGGTCGACGGGGCGATGACCATCTCGTCCGTGCGCAGCCGGCGGATCTCCTGCGGGCCGACGACATGACGATGACCGTTCATGCCGAGGTCGACGCAGATGCCGACGTGGTGGCCGTCGTCCTCGGCGTGTTCGCAGACGACCGCCCAGACGGGGAAAGGCCACGCCTCTGGAGAATCCTGGGGGTCTCCCAGAGTCAGGGCTACGACGTCCCCGGGCTTGTAGACCCGGTGGGTGTGTCGTGTCGCGGTGGTGCAGCGCAGCCGGCCGCAGGGCGGTGTGGCGGGCGGACGGATCGCCTGCCTGTATTCGCCGGTCTTTTCCCAGACTTCCAGGTGGTCGGCCACGAGGAGCCGCCGTAGATCGTCTTCGATCATGTATGGGGCTTTCAGGACAGAGACGTTCTCGAACCGTCCTGACAGCACCGTGACCGCCGGATTCATCTCGTCGTGGACCCGCCATAGTACCGTCGGCGGATCGTCCGGGCGTCGCCCGAACGTCGCAATGTGAATACCCATCAGGGCACCTTCCTGGGGAAACAAAAGTAGGGAGCGGGTGGGATGGCAGGCCGACCAGCCGCACGGTGTAGACCGCCGCGCGGTGCGCGTCAGGGCAGGTCGCTGTCTGCTCGGTCGAGGCGGCGCAGGAGCGCGAGCGCACGTGTGGCCTGCTGGACGCGGCCGGCGATGGCGACGGTTTCGGCGCGTTCGCCGAGGGCGCGGTCCTGCCAGTCGTCGGCCAGGACGTCGCCGTGACCGATCAGGGCGTACGGCCCGAGATCCCAGATGATCACGTTGACGGCCAGGGCGGCTAGCGCGAGCTCATCAACATCGACCGCGACCCAGCGGATGGTGCGCGGGTCACCGCCGGCCTCACGGATCGCCTGCGCGGCGGCGCGTAGCAGCCCACCGGTTCCGGCGGTGGGCTCGAACACCCGCTCGCCGGCCTGCGGCATGCCGCCGTCGAACCGGGCGAGGAGGTCGGCGACGTCGGGTGGGGTGTAGTACTGGCCGCGTGCCGCGCGGGCGCCGCGGGTCCGCAGCACCGTCAGCAGCGGGCCGAACAGGTCGACGTCGTAGCGGGCCGCATCCAGCAGCTCGTGCAGCCCGGCCCGCAGCGCCGCGTCCACGACGCGGCGCACGGCGCGCAGCAGGTCGCGGTCGGGGGCGGGGTCGGTGAACCACGGCGCGGCCAGCAGGAAGACCCGGGGAAACAGGTCGGGGCGGACATGGGCGAACAACTGCCAGGTCGCGCGCAGGAACCCGAGCAGCCCGGCCTCGTCGGTGTCGGTCAGCTGGGCGGCGACCCAGACGCGTTCGTCGGCGTCGTCGGGGGTGCGCACCGCGAGGGCCGCGACGACCGACAGCGGGATCTCGATCCGGTCGCTGACGGCGGCGGTGTGCCATGCCTGGTCGACGGCCTCGGCGATCCGATGAGCCTGCGCCAGCGCGCCAGCCGGCGTGGTCGGCCGTGGCCGGGCCGGGCCGGCGGCCCGGACGGGCCGTGACGATGCGCCCATCGCGATCTCCTTTCACAGGGCGGAAAAACACGTGAGCGCCCCCGCCACCAGAGGTGTGGCGGGGGCGCTCGCAGGCAGACAGGTGTGGTCAGGTGGGGCGGCGGGTGAGGTGATGGACGGGGACGGCCCGGCCGGTCGTCATCGCCGCGCCCGCCAGCGTCAGCAGCGTTTCGGCGACCTCGCGGGGCACGAGGGTGCGCAGCCGCAGGTCGGCGTACTCGGCCGAGTAGGGACCCTCGATGCGCAGCATCAGTCGTAGGGAAGGCTTGAGCAGGTCAGCGACGATCCACCACTTGTCGTCGCCAGCCGGGTACAGCTCCAGCTCGAAGCGGGGCGCGATGATGCGAGACATAGGCGAACCTCCCGGTGAGAGGCGGACGTGGGCGCCCCGCGACGGGACAGCGCACCCCGGCGATCGGGCTGGCCGCGAGACACCCGTCCGGCGATGCGTCGACCCGGCGGACTACCGGCGAGATGGCACGGCGGACAGCGGCACGCCGAGGTCGCTGGCGAGGATCGCCGTCGTCCCGTCGCAGGACCGCAGCTCGCCGATCACCATGACCTCGCTGGCGACGTGCAGCGTCCGGACGGCCCGCTCGGCGACCAGCCCGTGGGCGAGGACCGGCAGGGCGACGGTCTCGCCGTTGATCCACCAGTCCTCGGACCGGCTGTAGACCCGTGGGACGTGGACGACGGTGAAGCGGACGGCGGCAGCGCCGCGCTGGTCGGTGACGGTGACCGGGTCGTCGGCCAGCCGGCCGCACAGCGCCGCGGTACTCACCGCACCTCCCCGAAGATCGTCCGATCGGTGTAGGTGAGCAGGTCGGACAGGTCCGTGTCCCAGCCCTCGGACCGGGCCTCGGGGACGTGCCGGCCGCCGTCGACGATCAGGTAGAACCAGACACCAAGGTCGGCCGGGCCGTAGTCGTCGTCCTCGTCGCCGGGCTCCTCGCCGCTTGCCCCCACCGTAAAGTTGATCTCGACCGTGGTGGTCGGGGTGGTCTTGCGCAGGACCTCGAACCCCTCGCCGTGGTCGACCACAGCCCAGCCGGCGGGAAGCTGGTCGGGCAGGTCGATCCCGACGCCGGTGTGCCGGTCGACGGTCCACATCTCAGACGTCCTCGGCGAACGTGGTGCCAAGGATGTGGTCGGCGGCGTGCTGGGCCTGGGCCGCGGCCTGGACGACGAGCTTGCTGTCCTCGCGCAGCACGCCGAGCCAGGAGCGCAGGTAGGCGGCGCTGTTCTCGACGAGCGCCTTCTGGTCGATCCCGGCGATGGCGCACAGCAGCGCCGCGCCCATCTCGGCGACCAGCTCCTCTTTCGAGTAGACCGGGTCGCCGAACCGGCCGAACGAACCGGTCCGGACGCCGTCGCGGTCCAAGCGGGTCTCGTGGCCGGTGGAGTGGGCGAGTTCGTGAAACAGGGTGGCGTAGTACGCCTCGGCCGAGTCGAACGCCTCGATCGGCGGCATCGTCACCCGGTCGACCGCCCCGGGCTCGTAGTACGCCGCCTCACCCGTGCGGATCGCCGGTGCGTGCGGGTAGCCGGCGGCGATGGCCTCGGCGGCGGCGATGCGTGCGACGTCGGGGCGCTCCAGGGCGGCGTAGGTGGGTTCGGTGCCGTCAGCCCAGTCAGCCTGGTCGGCGTTGAACACCCGGTAGTAGCGCAGCAGGAAACAGCGCTCGTCCTGCTCGTCGTCGCCCTTCGCCTTGTGCAGGTAGGACTTCCAGAAGACGACCAGGGTGGAGTGCTCGCCCTTGCGGACGGTCCCACCCCGCTCGTTGATCTTCCGGAGTGTGCCCCACCACGGCGAGCGGTAGCCGTTCGCAAGCGCGGTCAGCCCAAGCAGGAACGGGTTGACGCCCCGGTACGGCTTGCCTGTCGCGAGCGACAGGGGCACGCCGACCTCGACGTTCCACGGCTGATGCCACGGGACCGTGCCGTTCTCCAGAGCGTTGACGACGGTGTCGGTGACGATCTCGTACACGTTCTGTCGCGTCACCTCACTACACCTCCTTGGGTTTTCAGCGCGACGCGCGGGCAGCCAGGGGCCGCCCGCGCGGGAGCGCTGATCTGCGGGGTTTGCTCTTGATCCGCCGGATGTGGGCATGGCGACGCCCCGACGGCTGGTCGTGGACGGGTGACCGCCGGTCAGGAAAGGTCGAGTGCCGTGGCGGCGCTCAGAAGCGGTAGTCGGCGGCGTTGCCGTTGACGTCGACCACCAGGGCGGTGCCCTTCGGGCGGCCGGTGTTCTCCAGGTAGACGTAGACCGACGGCTCGCTCTCGCCGTCGGCGTCCTCGCCGTCGTTCTCCTCGGCGACCAGCCGGAAGAGGATCTTCACGCCGTCGATCTGAAGGACGTACATGTCGCTGGCGTCGTTCGTGTCGGGCGCCGCGCCGTAGACGCGCACGAGCGCGTCCCGCACGGCGTGAACGGTCGGCCGGGGCGGCGTGACTTGCTGGTCGCTCGCGCCGGGCGGGCAGACCTCACCCGGGTAGACCGGGAAGCGGTCGCCCGGCTCGACGACCCCTTTGCCGAGCTTCGGGTTGGGGGTCGGTGCGCCGGTGTAGGTGACGATCAGCATTGGGTCGCCGTCGGAGTCGGTCAGGCCGGCGGCGTCGACCTGTCCGGGATACCAGGTGCGCTCGACGAGGAACTCGACGTGGCTGCCTGGTAGCAGGGCGGCGAACTGGTCGGCGGTGAGCGCGCCGGGCAGGCTTGCGGGGTCGTCGTGGTCGTGGACGTGGGTGGGGGCGTCGGTCAGCCAGGTGAGGAACGCTGCGAGCTGGCCGGCGGGTTCGGCCGCGGCGACGGGGATCTCGGCGTAGGCGTCGAGCCCTTCAGCGACGACGGTCGGCGTGCCGACCTCGACGTCGGGATGCTCCTGCTTCCAGGCGTTGACCGCGAACGTCACACTGTCGCGGCTGGCGATCTCGACGATGTCCTCGCGGGTGTCGCGGCGGGTCAGCCGCGCGTGGACCAGGTAATGGCTGTCGGGCGGCATGGATACCTCCGCATCCGGTCGGGGAAAGTGCGCGGGCGCGGTCCGACGCTTGTGTCGGACCGCGCCCGATCGGTGCGGCCGGGGGCCGGCGCTGGGTGCGTCGGGCTCGCCGGTCTCGTCAGTGCGTCGTCGTTGCCGCTAGCCGGAGTTGGGCGGGTGACTGGCGGAAGCAGATGTTGACGCTGTCGGCGTTGGCGGTGACGGCCCATTCGTCGAGCAGCTCGACGAGCTGGTCGCGGACGGTGTCCTCCCGCTCGCCGGTGACCCCCTCGTCCTCGTCGGTGTTGACCGCGATCAGCCGGCCGCGCGGTTCACCCAGCTCGTCGGCGTAGACCTCCACCTCCAGGTCGCTCGCGGCCGGGCAGACCGCGCGGGTCTCGCCTTCGATGAGGTCCTCCAGGACCGCCCGCAGCTCGTCGCGGGCATCCAGGAACGCGTCGCGGACCTGCTCCCGGCGCCGCTGGGCACGGTCGTAGGGCGTCTCGGACCGCCGGGCCAGCACGGTCCGCAGGCCACGGCCCAGCCACGTCCCTCCCTGCCTCGTGCGGCCCGCGCGCATCACTGATCTCCATGGGCAAGGCCGGCGACCGGGGCGGTAGCCGGCGAGGATGTGTCGCTGAGGGCGTCGGCGGGCGGCGTGTCGACCAGATCCACGTACAGCGGTTCGCCAGCGGCGTCGGCCTGGCGCAGCGCGGCGAGGGTCTGCTCCGCGAACGCCCGCAGGCCCTTGCGGGAGTAGCGGGCCACAGGCTCGCGGCGGTGCCACACCGGGTCGTGCATGCCGTACTTCGTGATCCCGACGCCGTGGTCGGTCTCGGTCTCGTTGCGCAGCTCGGCGTAGAACTCCTTGCTCTGCCCGTGGTGGCGGATCGTCAAGTTGACCAGCAGCGTCCCCGGGGTGGGGGTTTCCTCGACCCGGCGCACGGTCCACTGGTAGGTCAGGCGCCGGTTGGCCTCGTGGACGAACAGCTTCGGTTCGCGGTCGGTGATGAGACTCATCGCCATCTTTTCCTTTCTCCCCGCCCCGGGTCACGGGCGCGGGGCGGTGGTGGGTGTTTCCCGGAGGCGGCCGTCGTCGGTATAGGCGAAGGTCCGTAGCCGCAGGTAGGGTGCTGGCCGGAACAGCGGCATTCCGTCGACGACGTACGCGGCGAAACTCCGGCAGATCCACATCACCCAGCTGTCCGGCTTCTCCTCCGTGCTGGTCGTCGGCAGGACGCCGGTGGATCGGCGGTCCGTTATCCGGCGCATGTCGCGGCGCGCGAGATGTGGGCACCAGACTGTGGATGCCTCGGCGCAGGATTCATGCATCGGCGGGTCGTGGTAAGCGCGGGCCGCGACCGCACCCGGGCCGCCCAGAAACGCCACCTCGGAGTCGAACGGGTTTCCGCAGATACCGCAGCGGCCCTCGGACGCGAGGCGCAACGCCTCACGGCCATCGACGGTGGAGAAGTCCGGGCCTCCGTCCAGGCGGCGCGCGGTGACCGCCGGAATCGGCACCCCTCGATGCCGGTCGATAGGCAGCGAACGCATCAGGTCAGGGAGTTCACGGGCAGGGTCCACTCCCACTCCTTTCTCACAAGAAATCGAACAGATTTCCCGGACAGGAGGCGGCGGGCAGCCGCGCAAGGGACCCGGCATGCGCGGCAGCAGAGGCCCCATTCCGGGGAGCCGACGGCGGTGGACGCGCCGCCGCCGGCCCGGCGACGGCATCCGTCAGCACGCGGGGCGACAGCGCGTTTCTGCTGGCAGCGGCGCGAGATGTCGGCCGTAGGCGAGATGGTCAGCCGACGTAGGTGGCGTTTCGCGCTCGCGCGAGCGCTTGGAGTGCCTCCAACTCCGTGTGGTACCACAGGATCGGCGGGCGTCGTTGGCCGTCATTCGGTCGGACGGTGGCCAGACGGCCGGTGTCGATGATTTCTCCGGTCTCGATGGTCTCGCCATCCTGGCGAACTTCGTAGCCGTAGTTTCGGAAGCCCGGCAGGATGGTTCTGTGGACGGTGCGCTGCGTCACGGGCTGGCCTTTCGTGAACGCGGGAAACGGTCATGCGCGCAACGCTGCCGCCGAGACCGGCCGTCGCCGATTAGGGCGCAGTTCGGCTAGCGGCGGGCGTTACGCCACGTCTCGGATTTCTCGCGCATCAGGTCGAGGGCGTGGTCCCAGTCGGGAATGTCGTACGCGCCGTCAATCCCGTTCTGGTCGTCGTGCAGCAGGACGACGTGAAACTCGCCCGGATGGGTGCTTGCGGCGGCCACGGCCCACAGCGGGGCGTAGATGCCCACGCGAGGAAGGTAGATACCGGCGACCACGGGTCCGCCGAAGAACAGGACGGGCAGGGGAAATTCAGGTGTCATCGCTGTTCGTCCCTTCGCGGGAGGAATCCAGAACCCTGGTGCTGCCCGGGGTCAGGGGTCCGCGGTGGGCCGTGGGCGCCAGACGGGCCGGCCGTCGTCGTCGACCCGTTCGAGGCCGAGTGCGTCGGCCCAGACGGCGCAGCTGTGGCAGGGGCGGGTGCAGCGGGCGCAGTCGCCGTGTTGCAGGGCATCGCGCCAGTGGTGCTCGACCTCGGCACGCGAGACGTGGGAGTAGGTCCAGGTGTCGATGTCGTGCGTCAGCCGGTCGCGCAGCGCGGCCAGGATGCGCACGGCCCGGTCCGGGTCGTAGCCGGGCATCGAGTGGTCACCGATCCCAGCGGCACGCAGCGCTTCGTATCGCTCGCCGTGGCCGCCGGTCAACGGGGCCAGCAACGCGGCAGCGTCGAGACGATCGTCCTCGGTCGGCGGGCCACCCCGGTTGACCGGCCGCCGCCGCAGCTCGTCGAGGTCAGCCGCCGCGCGGCCGGCGTGGCGCCGAGGCGGGCGGCCCATCGTCAGCTCCCAGCCGCATCGGCGCCCGAGGCAAGGACGGGGGCCGAGGCGGCGGCGGGTGGCGGGTCGAAGCGGATCAGGTAGCCGTGGTCGTAGTCGTCGCTGATGGCGCCATCGACGGCGGCGAGGTTCGCGACCTCGTCGCAGATCT
>NZ_CDXDOR010000181.1:0-8108 GCF_978021225.1 Frankia sp. CeTa3Moorea
TCGCCACGCCGACTTCACCGTCCGGACCGGGATGCCGGTGTACTTCTGCGATCCGCATTCACCGTGGCAGCGTGGCTCGAACGAGAACACCAACGGGCTTCTCCGCCAGTATTTCCCGAAAGGCACCGACCTGTCCTTGCATACTCAGGACGAACTCGATAAGGTAGCCGCACAGCTGAACGGAAGGCCACGCAAGACGTTGGACTGGGCGACACCCGTCGAAGTTCTCAGCGATCTGCTGGCAAAGCATGTGTCGCCATGACCGCTTGATTCCGCCGATCTCAAGGGCCTCCCCGAGGACGACGTCCGCAAGGTGATGGGCGGAAACCTCGCCTCCCTCCTCCACGTCACGGCATAGAAGGCCTCGCCAGGACACTCGCTCGACCATCGCGCGCCCTCCACCTGGTCGAGGGTGCGGGTCGGGCCCGAACCCACCGGCGACCGGCCTGACGCCGGCCCCCATGGGCCGGCGTCTCAGCCTTTCCCGTCGCCTTCCTCGTCGTCCCCGCGCCGACGAAGCACTCGCCCGGGAACCCCGGCCGGGAGCCTGCCCGTCACCGATCGGGACCGGTCGGTCGCCGCACTGGCCAGGCCGCCGCGTCTGGCCAGTGCACCAGCGCCTGAGCGCCGCCAGGACAGCGACCCGGACCCCGGCCACCGACGTCGCCAGCGCCATGCTCGGAGCACCGAGATTGATATCCGGTGCGGCCACCTCCGGGAGGTGGGGTAGGTGAATCCACCCGACGCGGGGCGGGAGGTCGTGGGTCGCGACGTATCGCAGCACGCCGTACATGAGGTGGTCGCACATCAGCGTGCCGGGCGCGTCGGAGATGTCGGCGGGCATGCCCGCCTGGCGCATCGCCAGGACCATCGCGCGCAGCGGAAGGGTTGACCAGTACGCCACCGGACCGTCCGGATCGGTGAGGTCGTCCTCCAGCACTCGGCCGCCATTGTCGGCCACCCCGTAGCGGGCGGAGTCGTTGAGGTTCTGGGCGATGCGCTCGACCGTGATCATCTATCGTCCGCCCTACTCGCCCAGCATCACGACGAGATCCGGGGCGGTCCGGTCAATAGCGCCGGTGACGACGTCGATGCAGTCGAACCATCTGCTCGGTACGACCAGCCCGGTGATCAGCGCATCGCCGATCTTCGTGCCGTCGAGCGCCTCGGCGACGCCCTGCGCCGGGTTGACCGGTGTTGTGCCGTAGCGCTCGAAGCCGGACACCAGCACCTTCGTCATGCGTCTCGCCCCCGTCCTCGCCCGGCCCAGCGGTGGCGCGGACGCCCGCGCTGGCCGCGGACGCGGCGCTGCCCGGCGCATCCGCGGGCACTGCGGCGGGCACGCCGGCCGTCAGCCGAGCGAACGTGACGCCGTCGCCCGGCGAAGGCGGCCGCCCGCCCCACGGCAGCCTAGTGCCGGGAACGCGCGTCAGCGACCCGCAACCCGCGGGGCAGTCGGCGAGACCCGCGGCCCACGGGACTGGTGCGGGACGATTGCCACGATCAGCGAGCTACCACTGCTAGCCCACTACCACCATCGCCCAACTACCTTGCCTGTCACAGTACTCTGAGCTACAGTGTTCCACGGAGGTGCGGTCATGAGCACGAGCAAGGTCACATCCGATCTACTGCGCGGCAACACGGACACGATGATCTTGCGATTGCTCACCGAATCGGACCGCTACGGCTACGAGATCGTCAAGCTAGTCGCCGAACGCTCCCACGGCGAATACGAACTCAAAGAAGCCACGATGTACTCGAGCGTTCGCCGCCTGGAGGCCGACGGCGACATCACCTGGTACTGGGGCGACGAAACGCAGGGCGGACGCCGCAAATACTTCCGGATCACCGAGAAGGGCAGGTCCACCTACACACGGAACAAGAGCAACTGGGAATACGCGAAGCGCGTGCTGGACACACTGCTGTGAAGAGACGGGAACGATGAACGAGAAGCTGCGTGAATACGTGGACGGCGTCTTCGCCCCCTACGAGGACACGAAGAGCATCAGCGAACTCAAGGCGGACCTGCTGGCGGACCTGCAGGAGCGGTTCCGTGAGCTCCGGGCCGCGGGACGGGACGACGCGACCGCACTGGAGGAGACCATCGACAGCATCGGCGACATCGAGCACACCGTGCAGGAGGTGTCCAATCTCTCCCGCGTGCTCGAGCGGCAGATGGTGACGCGCTTCGATGCGCGTGACCTGCAGGGAAGCGACTTCGCGCGGGTCGCCGCGCGGGACGGAAGGTTCGAGAAGAGCGCGCTGCGCGCCTCCGACTTCTCGAACGCCGATCTCAGCGGCAGCTCGTTCAGGTACAGCGACCTGACGGACTCGAACTTCGACGGCGCGAATCTGACCGACGCGAACCTGTCGACATCCGTTCTGGCACGCGCCAGTTTTCGCCGGACGGTTCTGGTACGCACCAACCTCAGTATGTCCGAACTTGCCGGGGCCAGGTTCGTCGACACCGTGCTCACCGACGTCGGACTGCGGAAGACGGACCTGAGGAACACCGTTCTCGAGGGCTGCACCTTCACCGGTGTGGACTTCTCCTACGCCGACCTGCGTGGCCTCGATCTGGACGGAGCGACCTTCACCAGCGTGCGGTTCGACATGGCGGCGCTCGGTGGCGTCACGTTCCGGGGCGCGACGCTGCTCGACACGTCCTTCCGCGCGTCGAGCAGGAAGTACCGCGCCGCCATCCGCACCGTGATCTTCGACGGAGCGCGGATGGACAAGCTGACCTACTCCGGCCTCAAGACCCTCGGGGCGAATCTGGCCAACGTCACCGTCGTCTAGTACTACAGGAACAGTGATCGCCGCGTGGTCTCTTCTCGGGAGGGCGGTGTGGCGGGAGGTGTAGGGCGGCCACCGCGTGGTTCTCCGTGGTTTTGTGAGAATCAACGGAGGCGCCGCGGTGGCCGCGGCCGACAGCATATCGGGGGTAGACGTGTCGGAGTGGGATGCGGGGCTCGAGGAGCTGTTCGGCCGCATCGCGGGCTGTTTCCCGAACGATCAGCCGAGGGCACAGGCCCGGGCGTATGTGGCGGGGCTGTTGTCTCGGACGGAGCGGAAGAACGGTTGGACACTCGCGGAGTTCAACGGGGATCCCGGGCCGCAGAAGATGAAACGATTGTTGAACGAGTACTCCTGGAACGCGGACGCGGTACGTGACGTGGCCGCCGGATATGTGGCCGAGAACCTGGCCGAGCTGGACGGGGTACTCGTCGTGGACGAGACGGGGTTTTTGAAGAAAGGCAGCCGTTCGGCCGGGGTTCAGCGGCAGTACTCCGGCACGGCGGGCCGTGTCGAGAACTGTCAGATCGGGGTGTTCGCCGCCTATGTTTCCGGGAAAGGTCGGGCTTTCGTCGACCGCGAACTTTACCTTCCAGCAAGCTGGATTGACGATCGGGCGCGCTGTGAGGTGGCAGGGGTGCCGCGGCGCGTCGGGTTCGCGACGAAGCCCCTGCTGGCCCTGGACATGATCCGCCGGTTCCGGCTGGCCTGCCCCACGTTGCGCTGGGTCGCCGGCGACGAGGCCTACGGCGCCGATCCGGAACTGCGGGACTGGCTGGAAGAACACCAGATCGGCTTCGTCCTCGGCGTTCGGTGCGATGCGGAGGTCAGCACCGCTGTCGGTCGCCGCCGCGTCGACACGCTTGCCGCGCTCGTCCCCGCCGAGGCATGGGAGACCTACTCTGCCGCCGACGGATCGAAAGGCCCACGACTCTACGACTGGGCGCTGGTCGACACGACCGACCGGGCCGGCTTCGAGAATCGACAACGCCAGGTCCTTATCCGCCGCGGCCGAGACCAGAAACACGAACTCGCGTTCTTCCTGACGCACAGCCCGACGCCGGTTCCGCTCGCGACCCTGGTCACTGTCGCCGGTCGCCGCTGGGGAATCGAGGAATGCTTCCAGTCGGGAAAGAACGAGGTCGGCCTCGACCACTACCAGGTCCGGCTCTACCACGCCTGGTACCGGCACATCACCCTCGCGATGCTCGCCCACGCCTGGCTTGCCGTCACCGCGGCGAAAAGCCGCACCGATACCTCGACCGGGACGCAGGCGACCACCGCCGTCGGCTACGACCGTCTCTCCCACGGCATTCCCATCCCTGATCAGGCAGCCCCGGACAGCACCACAATGATCCCGTTCAGCCTCAACGAGATCCGTCACCTCATCGCGCTACTACGCGAGGAGAAACTGCCGGACACGCTCATCACCTGGTGGTCAAACTGGCGCCGACACCACCAGGCAACCGCCCGCCATTATCACTTCCTCCGACGCATCCACGCCGCACAGCCAGTCGCCACCCCGACCTGACTCCAACCGACACCACGACCAGATCACTGTTCCTGTAGTACTAGGCGGGCCCGACGCCCGCACTGGTGACGACGTTTCAGAGAAAGGCACACCGTGACCACCAAGCAATCCGTCTGGACCGGCATGGTTACGGTCGACGACACCGCGCTGTACGTGACCGACACCGGTGGACCTGGTCGTCCTGTGGTCTACCTCAACGGCTCGTACGCCGACCAGTCGCACTGGCGGCACGTCATCGCCGCGCTCGGCGGCGACTATCGGCACATCGCCTACGACGAACGCGCCCGCGGGAGGTCCCAACGCTCGGCCGACTATTCGTTCGAGGCGTGCATCCGGGATCTGGACGCCGTCCTCAGGGCGCGGGCTGTGGACCGGCCGATTCTGGTCGGCTGGTCCTACGGCGCGCTGATCGCCGTGCACTGGGCTGATCGGAATCCGGACCGCGTCGAGGGCGTGGTCTCCGTCGACGGCGCCGTTCCGTACGGAATCATCGGCGCCGCCGCCCGGAAACGGATCCGGAAGCTGTTCCGCCGGATGCGTCCGCTGTTTCCGATCGCCAGCCGGCTGGGTCTGGCCGCGCGGATGACCGCCGGCCAGCACGCCGAGGTGAACATCGAGAGCAACGAGATCTCCGCCACCCTCGCGCCGGTCCTTGACCGCGTGACCTGCCCGGTCCGATTCATCCTGGCCACAGGCGCCCACCTCGGCGCGGGCCAGGAGGAGATGGAACGGGCGCGGGCCGCGCTCGACCCGGTCCTTGCCCGCAACTCGAACCTCCAGGTCAGCGCGAGAGTCGCGAGCAACCACAGCAAGATCCTGCGGAAGGACTCCGCCGCCGTCGCCAGGGCGGTCCGTGAGCTGGCCCGGGTCCGCGGCCACGCCGTCGGCTGAGCCCCACGGTGGACGACGTACCCGTCAGCCGGGTGGCACACGGGCGCGCCTGAGGGCGCCGCGGGAATCCGGTTGATGTGTTCGCCGGCGGGGTCCGCACATCGCGTACCAGGGTGTGGACCCCGCCGGCCGGGGAGCCCGCTACGGCAGACGGCCCATGAGTGCGGCGGTCTGGGCGTGCCGGGTGCAGCCACGCCCGGCGAACGACTGCAGGACGCGGTCACGGATCTCGGGGCGCTGTTCCTGGCTGAGTTTGAACATTCCCTCGGCGGTGGTCACCCTGACCCGGAATGCGCCCACCCCGGACACGATCTGGCGGAAATAGCCGATGGATTCGCTCATGTCCCAGCTGTGCCCGAACTCCTTCTCGAACGCCCGCACCGTCGCCTGCACGACGCCCAGCGTCTCCTCCGTCGACTCGATCCTCTCCACTGTGCCGTGCACGTGCACCGAGGTGAAGTTCCAGGTCGGGGCGGCCGGCGTCACGTCGTAGACGGTGGGTGAGACGTAGGCGTGTGGTCCGGTGAACATCAGAGTGATGACCGTCCCGGTGTCCAGCGCCGCCCAGTGCGGGTTGGCCCGGTTCAGGTGGCCCAGCAGCGGGGTGCCGGCCAGGTCCGGGGCGAATGATCCCTCCCAGCGGGGGTCGGTGATGACCGGGAGGTGGGTGGCGAACGGCCCGTCGGCGGGAGCTCCGTTGCTGACCATCAGCGCCAACGGATTTCCGCGCATCAGATCGACCATCCAGGTAACGTCCGGTTCCCGGTAGTGGCTGGGGACGAACATGCGGTACTCACCTTTCAGGATGGGACGCGAACAGTACCCGGCCTATCCGGGCCGCGTGGCGCCGCGAATTCCGCGGGCGTTCGACGAAACCGTCATGCTGTTCTGCCCCGCACGCCGGGAGATGATCGATTCGGTGATCTCACCGCTTCGTACAGCGATGTTCGACAGCAGCGAGGAAGTCAGGCCGTGCGTGTGCTCGGTGCCACCCTGAAGATAGATTCCGCACCGCATTTCGGGGTCGGTGACGACGCGGTAGTCCCGCTCCACCCGGTAGCGGCCCGCCTCGTCGCGCAGGCAGTACCGGTCGAGATCGCCCAGCAGGCCCGTGGGCTCCATCGCGCTGTAGCCGGTCGCGCAGACGAGGGCGTCGAAGTCGAGTTCGCCCACCTCGGCGTCGGGGCCCATCTGAAGGGAGACGCGGGTCTCCTGCACTCCGCACGTTCATGCGGTGTGCTGATGGTGTGACTTCTTGATCGGACAGGGTGATGATCACCCTGGTGTGTGATGCATCCGATCTGGCACGGTGCAGAGCGTGCTGGCGACCGCCGAACTGGGCTACGGCCCCCCGAGCCTGGAGAAGTTCCTCGGCTCGCTGCCGGTCATCCGTGACCTGTTAGCCCGCCTCGACCTGGTCGCCGTCATCGACCGGCTCTGCCCGATCCAGGAGAACAAGGCCCGCCACACTCATGGCGAGGTCATCGCCATGCTGGTCGCCAACCGGCTGACCTCCCCGACCCCGCTGGTCCGGGTCGAGGACTGGGGCGAGAGGTGGGCCGTCCTGGAGATCTTCGGGATCGAGCCGGACGCGCTCAACGATGACCGATGCGGCCGGGCGTTGGAGGCGCTGGCCGAGCAGGCCGACGCCGTCGTCGGCGCGATCGCCGCGCGGGCGATCGCGGTGTTCGGCCTCGACGTCTCCGAGATCCACTGGGACCTGACCAGCATGTCCGTGTTCGGGGCCTACGACCGCGCCGACCCCGCCTACGCGACCCCGAAACCCGGCCACCCGAAGGACCACCGCTTCGACCTCAAGCAGGTGCAGGCAGGCTTCGCAACCTGCGCCGACGGCGCGGTCTCGCTGCTGACCCGCGTCTACGACGGCGGCGCTGCCGAGGTCTCGCAGGTGGAGGGCGCGTTGCGGGCCCTGCGTGAGCTCGCCGGGCCGCGCCGGTTCCTGCTCGTCGGCGACAGCAAGCTCGTCTCCTACACGAACCTGACCGCGATCGACGCGGCCGGCGCCACCTTCGTCGCCCCGGCCCCGCGGACCATCGTCGGGCTGGCCGCGCTCGCAGCGCACGACCCGGCCACCGCGACGATCGTCGACTGGGCGCCCCAGCGCGAGAAGGACAAGCTGTTCCACCAGCGCGACGTCCACCGGGTCGTCGAGGGATCCACGACCCTGCGCGGCCCGAAGGCCACCGACCCGCCGTTCACGACGCGCACCGTGTACTCCCACTCGGCCCGCCGTGCCGCGGCGTCCGCGGCCAGCCGGCAGAAACAGATCGACAAGGCACGCGCCGCGCTCGTCGTGCTGCACCGCAACCTCGGCACCCACTACTACCGCGACGAGGCCGCCGTCCACGCCCGCATCGAGAAGATCACCGCCGAGTGCCGGGTCGGGGCGTGGCTGCGCACCCACGTCGACACCAACCCCGACACCGGCACACCACTGCTGACCTGGTACTTCGACGAGGCGGCCCTGGACCTGGCGGCGAAGGCCGACGGCTGGTTCGCGCTCCTGACAAACCAGAGCATCGAGGAGAAGGACGCCGCCGGGGTCTTCGTCGACGACAAGGGCCAGGAAGCCTCCGAACGGCGCAACAGCGCGTTCAAGGGCCCCCTCGCGGTCAACCCGTTCTACCTGGAGAACAACCAGCGGATCCACGGGCTCCTGCACGTCGTCGGCCTGGCGCTGCTGCTGTTCTCGCTGATCGAACGCGAGGCCCGCCGCGCCGCCGGCCCGACCGGGACGGTCGCCGGCCTCTACGCCCGCCGCCCGGCCAGGCCCACCGGCCGCCTCATCCTCGAAGCCCTCGCCGACCTGCGCCTCGTGCCCGCTCACAACGGCCAGCCCGCCTACATCCCCCGACCCACCCCGCTCCAG
>NZ_CDXDOR010000182.1:0-8096 GCF_978021225.1 Frankia sp. CeTa3Moorea
CCTCACACCCCTCGCCCCTCACACCCCTCGCCGGCCGCAGCTGCCGCGTCGGCCGGGATCGGGGCCGACCGGCGCTCGGCGTTGAGATCGGGCGGCGGCACCCGCTGCGTCACCCAGTCCGGGGTGGCGAAGCGCCGGCCGTTCGCGCGCACGTAGGGCGGCGGCGGCGTCTGGCGGCGGAACAACCACCACCGCAGCAGGTCCCGCAGGTAGTGCGCGGCCTCCCGTAGCACCATGTGCGTGTGGTGCTCCAGGACGATCAGGGTGCAATCGGGCACCAGCGCGGCCAGGCCCGCAGCCTGCCCGATGATGTCGGAGTTCTCCCCGTACACCGCGAGCACCGGGACGTTCAGCGCGGCCAGCGCCTCGGTGGAGAAAGGCGGAGTCGCCAGCATGTCGGTGGCGATCGTCGTCTCCTGCAGCAGCCGCTGCGCGGCCCGGGTGGCGCGGCTGGCCACGCGCCCGGCGCCGTTGTCCAGCCACTCCTGGACCTCCTCGTCGCTCATCGCGACGAGGATCTGGGTCAGCGATCGGGCCATCTCCTCGCCGAGACCCTCGATCAGGAACGGCGGCTCGATCAGCGTCAGGCTCGCCACCCGGGAGGTGAACTCCAGCCCGAAAGCCAGCGCCATCGTGGCGCCGTAACTGTTACCCACCAGGTGCACCGGGCGGTCCACTCCGAGCTCGTCGAGCAGCCCGAGCAGGTCTGCCATCGAGTCCGCCAGCCCGTAGCCGCTGCGGGTCCGCTCGCTGCGCCCATGGCCGCGCAGATCGTAGCAGATGACGTCGCAGCCGGCATCGGCGAGGCAGTTGCCCAGCGTGAAGTAGAAGCTGGAGATGTTGTCCATCACCATGCCGTGCACCATCACGACGACCGGCGAGTCCGTGGACGCTCCGCCCCTGGGCGCCAGTCGCTGCGCATGCAGCCGGATCCCGTTCGCGATGACCTCAGCCACGGGCCTTCAGGCCGATCCCGCCGGCGCCAGCGTCGGGAGGCTGTCGACGATGAAGCGGACGACCTCGCCGACCCGCATGTTGATCACCTGGTCGACGTCCATGTCGGCAAGGAAGCCGACGAAGTCCACCGCCTCGCCGTAGCGCTCACGCAGCCGGTCGGCCAGCGCCACGAACTCGATGCTCTCCAGCTCGAGATCCTGATTGAACGAGGTGGCCATCGTGATCTCCATGTCCACGACGTATTCCTCCCCGATCACCTCCCGCAGGAGCTCCGTGACCTCGCCGAGGATCCGGGCCTCGGCCTCGGCCCGTGTGACGGCGCCGGTGCGGTCGTCCGGTTCCGGGCCGGGAGGACCCTGCCTCGTCGTGCTCTGCGCAGACATCATCAACACTCCTTCTGGCTCTGGAGACCATGCGCCTCGACCTCGGGGGAGGTCCAGGCGACTACGTAACTGACGGTAGCGACATCGACTCTTCCGGCGGAGACGCCATCGCCCACAGCGTCCTGGCGCTGCGACGGCGGTGCCCCGCCCTCGCGGGGCACCGGGCCGGTCGGTTCCGGCTGAATCCGGCCGGCGGCGTCCACCGTACGCAACGCCACCCACCGGGTCCGCTCCGGCACCGACCCGTCGGGACCATCCCCGTAGACGGTGACCCGGACCAGATCGGGCGGGGTGCCCCCCGCCCGGGAGGATGCGAGCCCATCCCTTCCCGGGAACTGGGCCGTCCCCAGGGAATGAGGGCCGTCCACGACGAACCGGCGTGGACGGCCGGCGAGGCCCGTTCCGTCGGCCTTCGCCGCCGCCTCTTTCGCCGCCCACAACCGGGTGAACCACACGGCCCGCCGGTGAGAATCGGTGCCGGCGACCCGGTCGAGCAGGCGCAGTTCGGTGGGCGCCAAGGCCGCCTTCTCGACCCCGGCGGCGCGGGACACGATCTGCTCAAGATCGATACCGACCTCCCCGTCCGCGGCGACCAGGGCCACGGCGAGCTCCGGCTTGTGGGCGAGCGACACCCACGGGGGGTCGAGCGCGGGGACACCCGGCCGCGCCGGCAGGGAGGTGATGACCGGGGCACCCACGTCGTCGTTACGGATCCCGATCTCGATCCCCCAGACGGGCCCCGCTCCCCGCTCCCACAGCCATCGCCGGACTGCGTCCTGGGCGGCGATCCGTCCCAACAGCCGGCCACGCGCCGCCCTGGGGTTGAGCGCGGCGAGCCGGGCACGCTCGGCGGCATCAGCGTAGTGGCGCACGATCAGTTCCCGCGAGGCCGCATCGGGCCAGCGGTCCACGGCGACCACCCAGCCCTCACCGGAGGGCTGCGCCACGGTGTTCAGCTCCGGCGCACGCACCATCGCCCAGAGCACGTCGTCGTTGGCGAACCGGCGGTCGGTCCACCCGGTGATGACCGCCCAGACACGCCCGTCGGCCCGCCGCACCTCCATGTCCGCGGTCACCGTGCGCTCGGCCACCTGACGGATCCGTACGACGCAGTCCACCAGGTCGCCCTCTACCGGCACCGGGCCGTGGAACCGCACGTCGGCCAGGGACTGCGGGAGCAGAAGGGAGTCGTCGGACAGATGCTCCATCGCCCAGTAGCCGAAGAGCTGGCCCACGTTGTCGAGCAGGGCGCCGGACGCCGACGGCACCCGCAGACGCCCCCGGATACCGGTCGGGGCGATCGCCTCGATCCGATGGATGCCCTGGTAGCCGGGACCGTGGAAGAGGAACCGGGCCCCGTAGAGATCCCTGCCATGATGCCGCGGGGGCCGCTCGACGGGCAGCGTCGGGCCCGTCCGGCCCACCGACAGATCGGCGGTGATCGCGGTCGGCCCGGGCGACGGCAGGTGGTCCGCCGCGAACAGCACCGTGCCGCGGGCGTAGCCGTCCACTGTCACCCGCACCGCGTCCGGCCCTGCGGGGGCGAGCGCAATGGACACCTCCACCGCCGGCTCGATCGCGAGCCAGCGCAACGCCCGAACGTCTCGGACACCGACCGGCACCCGGCCCGGCAGCAGCGCGGCGGCCTCGCCGATCATGAGCTCGAGGACCTCGGTCATCGGCACGACCGGGAACAGATCGGACATGTCCGCCCAGCCCGGCGGCTGACGGTAGAAGCAGTGGTCGACGATGTGCGGCATCGACGCCAGCGACAGCCGTCGCCGGAACATCCGCGGCCCGGGTTCGGGACTGTCACGGGGCACGGGTACCCGGCCCACCGCGGACGTCCGACCTGCGCCCGGGGGCGCAGCGCCCGGGATTGCCCCGCCCCCCGGTCCGGGTGGGGGGACCCGAGCCGGCGTCGCCCCATGCGACCAGCGGTCGACCACGGTGGACATCACCGCGTCCGCCTCGGCGAGCGCGGCCCGCAGCTCGGCGATCACCGGATGCGTCGGCACGTCACCCCCGGCCCAGGCCGGCGGGTTCCGGTGGGTCCGATCAGCACTGCCCGGGTTGAGCAGGTCGCCGGCTCCGCCGCCGAGGCGGATCAGGGGGGTGCCGAGGCTCAACCGCACCGGGGCACCGACGCGGTGCGGTCCGTTGGCCCCCCGGGGGGGCGGCGGCACCGCCGGCGCGGGTCGCGACCGGCAGGGCAGCAGGTCCATCCGGGGCGCGGCGCCTTCCGCCCACATCGCCGCCGCGACCCGCCGCAGCTGGTCCAGCCCGGGGCGCTTCACGGTATTCGTGACCAACGAGAGATGGTCGTTGCCGGGCAGGGTGTCGTCGATGAATCCCGCGACGCTGCCCACTCCGACCTGGATGAAGGCACGCACCCCGCGCTCGCGCAGCCGCTCGACGAGCTGGCGGAAGCGAACCGGTTCGACCAGGTGCCGAAGAGCGAGCGCGCGGATGGCGTCGTGGTCGCTCGGGTAGGGCGCCACCGTGGTCGCCGACCAGATCGGCACGCTCGCCTCGACGAACGTGGTGAGGGCGAGCCGCGCCCGCATCGGGTCCAGGTACGGCTCGAGGAACGGGGAGTGGAACCCCGACCGGAACGGCAGGATCTGGCCCAGCACGCCGTCGCGGCGCAGCCGGTCCAGCGCGGTGCGCACGCTGTCCTCCCGCCCGCAGATGATCGACTGATGCGGGCAGTTGTCGTGGGAGACGACGACCTCGCCGAGCCCGGCGATGACCTCCGCCGCGCGCTGCGCGCCGCAGCCGAGCGCGCCGAAGACGACCCCCGGCACCTCTAGGACGGTCGGGTCGAAGCCGGCGAGGAAGTCGTCGGTGTACTCGTTGGTGATCAGCCCACAGGAGATCATCGCGTTCCACTCGCCGATGCTGTGGCCGCCGACGAGGTCCGGGGTGATCCCGAGCCGCCGCAGCGCCACATCGAGGATCCGGCCGACCTCAACGCTCGCGACGCCATGCCGGCCGAGCATCCCGGTGTCGTCGAGGGTCGGCTTCGTCAGCCCGAAGTGTTCGCAGACATCGTCGATCCGCGGGGTGAACTTGTCCTCCAGGCCGCAGAACAGGAAGGCGGTCTGCGCCGGGGAGTCCCCACCCGGCCGCGCGGGGGCGAACATCCCTGCCGGGGTGAACCACAGGTCGTTGCGCCCCCGCCAGGGGGTGCCGCGCTCGACGACGGTGCGGGCGAGCGCCAGCCGACGGGCGGTCGGCGCGACCAGGGCCAGCCGCCACGGCCCACCGGTCGGCGGGGCCGCGGCGTCGTCGCGGGCGAGCAGTTCCGCGTCCGGGACGTCGAGCTGGGCCAGCAGGTCAGCCGCGTCGACCCCGGCGAACAGCAGCACCGGTTCGGCGTCTGGATCGACGTCCGGGTCGGCCGCCCGGTCCACCGTGGTCACCGCCGGGGCGGCGAACGTACGGGCCGCCGTCACCGCCGCAGGTGCCGGCGCCTCCTCCAGCACCAGATGGGCGTTGATGCCGCCGAACCCGAAGGCATTGACCCCCGCTCGGCGGGGACCGCCGCCGGCCGGGGTGTCCCACTCGACGGCGGCGCGCACCGGCGCGAACCGGCTGCCCGCGAACGCCGGATGCGGCTCGTCGCAGTGCAGCGTGGGCGGCAGGACCCGGTGGTGCAGCGCCAGCGCGGTCTTGATCAGAGCGGCCGCGCCCGCGGCCGGCATCGCGTGACCAATCATGGACTTGACGGAACCGATCCCGATGTCCGCCCGCCCCGGCCCGGCCGGCCCGGCCGGCGCGGTGCCGAAGATCTGGCCGAGGGTGGCGAGCTCCACAGCGTCGCCGGTGGGGGTGGCCGTGCCGTGCGCCTCGACGAGGCCGATCGCACCCGGCGCCGTCGGGTCGAGCCCGGCATCCGCCCAGGCCCGGCGGACGGCGAGCGTCTGGCCTTCGACCGCCGGGGCCATCAGCGAGGCGGACCGGCCGTCACTGGACGTGCCCGATCCCCGCAGCACCGCGTAGATCCGGTCGCCGTCGCGCTCGGCGTCGGCGAGCCGCTTGAGGACGACCATACCGACGCCCTCGCCGATGAGGATGCCGTCGGCCCGCCGGTCGAAGGGACGGATGATCTCACTCGGGGACAACGCCCGCAGCAGGGTGAAGACGCTCCAGAACGACGCCTCGTGCACGATGTGGGCGCCACCTACAATCATCGCGTCGGTCCGGCCGGACCCGAGGTCGCGCATCGCCATGTCGACGGCGATGAGCGATGACGCGCAAGCCCCGTCCACGGTGTAGGCGGGCCCGCGCAGGTCGAGCCGGTTGGCGATGCGGGAGGCGGCGAGGTTCGGCACCAGCCCGATGGACGCCTCGGGGCGCTGCGGTCCGAGCTGGGCGACGAACGCCTCCCGGACCCGTTCGACGGCCTCGGCCGGCAGATCGGGCAGGATCTCGCGCAGCGTCGTGACAATCTGGCGGGAGGTGCGTACCCGCTGTTCGAGCTTGGCGACCCCGGGACCGACGTAGCCGCCGCGGCCGAGCACCACCCCGACACGCTCGGCGTCCCCCAGCCGCTCGGGACCGCCGGCGTCCGTGATCGCCGCGGCGGCGAGCCGCAGGGACAGCAGCTGGTCGGGTTCGGTCCAGCCGACGGCGAGCGGCATGATGCCGAACTCGGCCGGGTCGAACGACGCGAACTCCTCGACGAAACCGCCACGCCGGCAGTAAAAGGCGTCGCCCGCACCGCCCGGTCCACCCGCACCGCCCGGTCCGGCGCCGGGACGGTCACCGCGGGGCGGGTCGGGGCGGAAGTAGTCGTCGACGTCGAAACGCTCCGGCGACACCTCCCGGATCGCGTCGACGCCCCCGACGATGTTGCCCCAGAAGGTGCCGAGGTCGCCGGCGCCGGGGAACAGCGCCGCCATCCCGACCAGGGCGATGGGTGGGGCGCCGCCCCCGGGCGCAGGCCGGGATCCCGACGCCGACCGCCCCCCCGGCCCGGCACCGGGCTCAGGCATCGAACGACTCCACCGAGGCGCACATGTAGACGACCTGCGCGGGCGTGCCCGCCGGAGCGGCCAGCTCCCGCAGCAGGGCGGCCACCCCGTCGGCGGGATCGATCAGGCCGATGCCACGGCGCGCGTACTCCCGGGCAAGCTCCGGGGAGACCATCCCACCACCGGCCACACCGGCCACACCGGCCACCGCGCCCCCGGCCACCGCGGGGGCCGGTCCGCCGGCCCGTGCCACGAAGTCCCGCGCCGATCCCCAGGGACCCCAGTCGACACTGACCACCCGGCCGGCGAAGCGGCCCGCACAGGCACCGGCGAGCGTGTCCAGGGCGTCGTTCGCGGCGGCGTAGTCGACCTGGCCGCGGTTGCCGAAGACGCCCGCGACACTCCCGAACAGGGCGACGAAGCCGACGTCGTCCCGCAGCGCCGCCAGCAGCGCCCGGGCACCGTCGATCTTCGTTCGGTACACCTGGTCGAACGACTCGGGCGTCTTATCCCGCAGGAGCCGGTCCGCCAGGATGCCCGCGCCGTGCACCACGCCGTCGAGGCGACCGTGGCGGGCGTAGACGTCGGCCACGACCGAGGCAACAGCGGCACCGTCACGCACGTCCACCGCGTGGTAACGCACCGACGAGGCCAGCCGGCCAAGGACCTCCAGCGTGGTGCGCACCTCCCGCTCGGCGAGCAACCGGGCGACCTGGGACTCGATCTCGGCCGGCCGGCGGACGCCGGTGGCGACGAGCGCGCGGCGCAGCGCCGGGGCGTCGAGCGCATCCGCCGTCACCGGATCCTCCGGTCCGGTGGGCGGTGGGGTGCGCCCGATCAGCTCGATGGCGCAGCCGCTGCGCCGGGCGAGCTCCACGGCGACGGCCGCCGTGATACCCCGCGCGCCACCGGTGAGCAGCACCACCGAGGAGGGGCCGAGCCCGGCGGGCAGTTCGCCTGCGTAGCCCGCCGCACCCACGTCGCCGACTTCACCGACTTCGCCCGCGACGCCCAGCTCCACCGGCCGGATCCGCGGGGTCGCGCGGACCCCGTCACGGTAGCCCACCACGGACGGCCCGCCGGGGGTGAGCAGCTCGACGAGCAGGCTCTCGGCGATCCGACGCGGTTCGTCCTTCGGTTCGACGTCGACGAGGCGGACCGCGCTGTTGGGAACCTCCCAGGCGATCGTGCGCACCAGGCCGGCGAGGCCCATCCCCGGGGTCAGCTGGATCCCCTCGTCCCCGGCGTCGCCCGGGGCGAGCGCCCCGGTGTCGTGAGGCGACGGGCGACCGAAGCGCCCGCCGTGCCCGGTCGCGACGAGCATCCGCCGGCTGCCGCCGAGGGCCGCGGCCCGCAGTGCCGCGAACGCGGCGGGAAGAACGGCGTGGTCGCCGGCGCCGGGATCGATCGAGGCGATCCACACCAGGCCGTCCGCGCCGGCGCCGGCTCGAATCTGGCCGACCAGACCCCGGTCGTCGGCGGCGAGGATGCGGGCCTCGGCACCCGCCTGCTCCAGCAACGTGGCGAGCTCGAGTCCGACCCCGAGACCGCCCTCGACGAGAAGGAAGCGGGCCCCGGCCAGCGACCCGGCCCGCCCGACCGGCTCCGGGGCCGAGGGCACGGGGACGATCTCCGGTTCGACGACGAACCGCCGTAGCGGGATCGCGGCTGTCGAGCCGGCCCCCCCGGACTTCGCGACTCCGGCGGACCGACCGGACCCGGCGGGCTCAGCCGGTTCGGTCGCGCCGACGGCATCCGGATCCACCGACGCGACGAT
>NZ_CDXDOR010000183.1:0-4034 GCF_978021225.1 Frankia sp. CeTa3Moorea
CGGCGAGGACAGCGGTCAGGGTGCACACCACATCCAGCTGATGATCGGCGTCGACGCCGATCTCGGTCGCGTCGCGGAAGGCGCCGACGCGGCGGACGGTGCGGGCGATGCGGGCCGCGAGCAGGGAGACCAGCCGGTCGGTGGTCTGGGAATGGGCGAACGCGGTCCGGCGGTAGTCGGCGTCGGCCGCGTCGATCGCGGCGTCAAGGTCGTCCATGGCGGTATGTCGCTTCGGAAGGGAGCCGCACTGAGGCGGCGAACGGTTCAGGCAGTGGGCAGGGGCACCCATTCCGTCGGTGGGGTGGGGTTGGCCTGCTCGGTGTGGATCAGGTCGCGGATCTGTGCGCGCAGGTAGTCGTCGGTGTTCGTGAGGGCGGGGTCGTCGGCCCAGACGATCGAGTCGACCAGCGACGTCGTGTCGACGACCACACCGCCCAACGCGTCGGTGGTGTAGCGACGGCCGCAGCGCGGGCACTCGACGACGGTGCACAGCAGGTAGGCCGTCCAGGTTCCGTCGGCGAAGTGGCGACGTTCCTCGGCGACGATCTCCTCGTCGCCGATGGGTCCGGCGTAGTAGTCGAGGTCTTCGGCGATGTGCACGCCGACCCGGGGCGGGGCGGCGGTAAGCGCGGTCATGGGCGGCTCCGGTGCGGGAAGAGTTGCGGATCGATGGCCGTGCCCCCGGGCAGCGCGGTGCCGGCCCGCGCGTGGGCCGAACGGGGGCCGATCAGGTCGGCGGGTGCGCGAGAGGTGGGCCGGGGATGATCTCCCAGGCCCATTCGTAGGCGCCGAGGTAGTACAGGCCGTCCGGGGCGGGCTCGACGACGGTGACGTAGTCCCACTGGCCGCTGTGGACCGAGACGGTGCCGTCGTCGCTGATCGTGATCGTGTCGATCTCGTCGGCGGGCACGGTCGCGGCAAGTGTGTCGGTCTCGGCCGCCAGTTGGCGGACCTGGTCGAGGGTGAAGCCGGGAACGGCCCAGCCGTTCCAGCGGTCGTCGTTGGCCGGGACCTCGTACTCGGTGAAGACGTCACTGATGGTGACGCGCATAGTGCTGGTGGGCGCCATGTCGTACTCCAGAGCGTGTGCGGCACGGACGCCCAGCCGGGCGGGCGCACATGCGCCCGACCCGGATGGGCGTCTCCGTCGGAGGAACGGCCGGTCAGGCCACGGGGACGCAGCAGGCCAGCGGCACACCTTCGAGATCGAAGGACTTGGCGTCCGCCGGGATGAAGAACCGGCGGCCACCCCTGGCCCGAAGCCGGTCAGTGGAGTCGGCGTCGAGGGCGACGATGCCGTGCTTGCCCTCGATGCCGACGAGCCGGCCGGTCATCCCTTCGAGATAGTTCGGCTTGACCCGGACGAGTCGCACCGTCGTGCCGGTGGTCAGCGCCGCGGCCCGGATCTCGGCGAGCGATGTTCGCCGCTGCCGGATGACCTCGGCGAGGCGGTTGAGGTCTTCCTCGGTCGCGTGCGACAGGATGAAGTCGGTCGCGACCGCGAGAGTGGGTTCGGACATAGAGGTGCCTTCCTGTTCAAGGCATGGGAGACGTCCGACCCGGCGGGGTCGGGTCCGTGCGGTGGCGATCAGCCGACGGTGAAGCTCACCCGCCCAGACACGCACAGCGGCTCCGGGCACATCACGGTGTTGCCGTCGTGACGGCGCGCGTCGTGGTAGTCGAAGTCGGCGTGTGCCCGGTTGGCGTGGAACATCCACGACCCGTCGTCGGCGTACCAGTCGGCGCCGCAGCTGTCGCACACGGCGTGGCAGGTGAACACGTCGGAGTCCTCACGGATCGCGTAGATCAGCGCGTCGGTGTCCAGCTCGGGCGGGCCGGCGTACACCAGCCCGACGTCGCGTGATCGGTAGTCCCCGACCGCGCCATGGACGTACACGCCGGGCCAGACCACGCCGGGGCGGGTGACGATGTCCCACTCGTCGGCCGGGCCGGTCAGCGCGCGCCGCCACCGGTAGACGACTCCGACGGTGTGGAACGGGCGCAGGACGCGGATCGCGGTCAGGCTGCGGCCCTCGTCGAGGTAGCTGGCACTGGACGTCTCGTAGGCAAGATCGTGCACCGTGAGGTAGCCGAGCTTCTCCAGCTCCCGCACCCCGTCGGCGTCATCGAGGTAGGCCGGCCCGTCGTCGTTCCCGGGTGCCACATCCTCCCGGTCGATCTTGGTGAAGGCGTCGGCCACGTACAGGCTGGTATCGCCGTCGTAGCCACCCGGCCGGTTGGTCATCCGCAGCACGGTCGCCAGCGCGGGCGCGTCGGCCACCTTGACGCTGTTCAGGATCTCGGTGACCGTGTCCTGCGCGTCGACCGACAACTCGTGGTAGTCGACGCGCGTCGCAACGTCCACGGCGTCACTCCTTCCGTGACGCCCGCCCGGTCACGGCGGGCGGGCAGGCTGACGCCGGCCCCGGACCGTTCGGTCCGGCGCCGGCGAGGTGAGAGGGTCAGCTGCCGATCAGGTAGGTGCCGTCGTGCAGCGCCGTGAGGGGCCGGTGCCCGCCCGGAGCGTCCGGGTACGGCACGTGCAGCAGCAGCCGGCCCGCGAGCACGCTGTCGGCGTCGTCGGGCACGCGGCGCACCGTGAACGTGAACGCCCCGCGCGGGTCCCCGACCGAGATGTGGACCGTCACCGAGTCCTCGGACTCGTCCGCCGTGACGCCGGCATGGTTGCACCAGCTCAGCGGCACCGCCTCCGGCACATGCCCGCCGCCCGTCTCGGCGTCGTCAGGGTCGGCGTCCGGGCAGTCCGCGCCGTAGCACTCCCCCAGCCAGCGGCCGTCTGACGTTTCGGACAGCGCATCGCCGCAGCTGGAGCACCGGTAGGTCGTGTCGCCGCCGATCTCGACGGTGACCCTTTCGTGGTCGTCGTCCACGGTCTCGACGGTCCGACCGTCGACCAGCACCGAGAACATCGTCGCTTCCGCCTCCTTCGGGCCAGGTCAGGATTCGGTGTAGATCCGCCCTTGGCCGTCGCAGTGGAAACCGGCCTCTCCGAGCGTGATCGGAAAGCTGAACGGCCGGCCGTCCTCGTCGAGCAGCTGCACCGCGGGCGACCGGCCAGCCGGTGCCTGGATCTCGCAGCGCATCCGTCGGCCCGCGACCCGCAGGTACATGCACACCTCCGAATACGGCAGCACCACGCTCCGGGTCTCACCCGGAGCCACATAGCTGATCAACCTTGGTTCCCTTCTGATCGGCACCGACCGGACGGGGCGTGCTCAGAGCACGTCCACCGTCCAGCTGTCGCAGTCGTCGGCCTGGCCGGACACCTGAAGCTCGATGTCGCCCAGCAGCCGGGCCTGTTCGTGCAGCCGGTCGCCTTCCGGGCCGAAACCGCAGTCCCACAGACCCGCCCCGGCGCGCTGACGGGACAGCACGTACTCGGCGCCCAGGTCCTCCGGCGTCGGCGCCTTGTCGCCGAGACGGCACGCGAGGCTGAACAGGTCGCCGATGCCGTCGACCAGGAAGTCGCGGATGTCCTCGACCGGCGCGCCGTCGAGGAACTCGATCTCGGTTCCGTCGAACCCGCTGCCGTAAAGGTTCGTGGACTGATCGGGCGCCCACTCGACGACCGCCGTCCTGATCAGCTGCCGCCAGACCCCGAGCTTGAAGCGCGTCAGGAAGTCCGGCGAGACCGTGTCACAAACGGCCACGGCGATGCCCTTTCTGTTGAACGTCACGGAACAACCCGGACGGAAGGAGGTGCGCCACTACCACGCTGGCGCACCTCCTTCCGGGTCGGTCACACCGCCGGTCGGATGTCCCGGTCACGGCGGCGCAGCGACTCGACGATCTCCCGGCCGAACATCGCCGCGATGAGCAGCAGATGCACCACCAGCAGATGCACCACCAGCAGGACGAACAGCTCCAACAGGAGCAGCAAAAGCGCCATCCCGAGATGGTGACGCACGTCCTGAGTACGAAGACCACTCCGAACGAAACGCAGCATGGTCACGCTTCCTTTCCCGAGCCCAACCGACCTAGTGGAAAGACGAACCGACGAACACGTGCGGGGA
>NZ_CDXDOR010000183.1:4446-8464 GCF_978021225.1 Frankia sp. CeTa3Moorea
GACCGTCCAGCCGAAAGCGCTCCTGAATATGGAAAGGGGCACCGGGCTAGGTGCGCCCGGTGCCCCTTTCCTGGGTGGGGTCAGTCGTCGGGAAGCGCTCCGGTACGCCGCTTGTCGCGTCGCGTGGCGCTGTAGGCGAGCATCTCGCGCGCTTCGTCCAGTCGCTGGCGGAGTTCCCGGAGTTCGGCTAGGGCAGCGTCACGGGCACGGCGGACGGCGCGGCGCGACCCGTACTGTCCGCCGTAGAGCTGCTGTGCCACGTGGGAGATCACTCCGGCCCGTCCGATGTCGTCCGCCTTGCTTCCCTCAGCCAAGAAACGATCGATCACCGGGAAGTCCCGACCGTCCCCCCATGCCGACCCCCAGACCACGTCACTGATGCTGGCAAGGTAGCTCCCCACGGCCACGAACTCCGCGTGCGCCACGCCCCGCATGTACTGCTCACCCGGTGTCGCGTCGATCTCGTCTGGCTCTTCGTCCGGCCGAAAGCCGTTGCGCGCGGCAGCGTCCTTGACCGCCCAATCCATGATCATCTTTCGGTCCGCGACGAACTCTCGACCCTTGCGCGTCACGTAGAGCCAGGAGTCAGGCTCACGGGTCGCGACCGACAGGGAGGCAGGCTGAAACCGGCCGCTGATCTTCGCAAGGTTCTGGGCAAAGATCAGCACTGCGTCCTGGGTGACGTCGTCGCTGATGTCCGCCGTGCCATACATGCCGAACGGTCCGCCAGCGATGGTGGTGTTACCGTCCATGCGCTTGCGCGAGCGGGTGAAGTTCACGGAGCGGCAGTACTTCCGCGCCTTGGTCCGAATGTCCTGCCAGTCACTGTCAGTGACTCGCGCCATGTCGTCCGGCTGGACGCGCGAGCCCGGAAGCGCGGACGGCGTGTCCGACGCGAAAACGGCATTGCCCATGACAGACCTTCCTTACAGGGGGTTGGTTCCCGGGGGGATTCTCCCGCGCCCGGTGCCGATACCTAATTCTCCGCCTATGCACGGTCGAATTCAACCCCCATTCGTCCATCAATTCAAGATTCTTTATAGGGATTGTCGGGCCAGGGTCGCCGGATTTCCGGCCGCGACACGGAAAAGAAAGAGCAGGAAGGGCGAAGAACAAAGGGCAAAGAACAATGCCAAGAACAAAAGCAGAAAGGCCGGCAGACTCGCGGAAACGCCAGCCGTTAGTCGGCACAGGCACCCAGCCAACGCCGTACGCAGCCGCGCCCTCCAGTCCTCAGCCGGCCGGCCGGACCGATTATTAGCTCGTTGCCTCGCAACAAAGTCTTGGCCCGCTTGGGTACACCCAGCGGGCTTCTGACCTGCGCTGCTGCGACTCGACCGCGTGCCCGCTTAGCAGGGCCGCGGTCAGGCTCGCGGTGGGGCCCGCGGTTGGGGCATCGCACGGGCCGTGTCCTAGCAGTAACGCTGTGCTCTCTGGCGTGTGTGCCGGACTGTCGGGGGTCCCCGCCTTCTCCGAGTGGATTCCCTCCACGGATAGACGTGCGTGATCGCCGTCGGGCGGGCGTGGGACGTGTGGGCCGGCAACGGACGATGCCGGGGCGGCGGGTTCACAGGGGAATCCACTCCCGTCCGCGGGTGCATGCGCCGCGGATTGCGCCGGCCATTTGCCGCGATACCGGTGTCCGTGGAAGGCCCCGGGAACGGTGCCGGTGGCGGAGCCCGCGGCTAGGGAGGGGAGTGGTTTTTCTCGACGAGTTCGGCGAGTTTGGCCAGGGCCATGCGGGTGGCCGTTTCGGTCTCGGCGGCGGGTATGGCGTCTGGGACGCCGTCGTGGACGACGAGGACGGTGGTGGCGCCGGTGCCGGCGTCGCTAAGGGTGGTCGTCGTCGTCATCGTGACGGCCGCGGGCGGGTCGTCGGTCTCGAAGGCGAGCTGTTCGACGACCTGCGTGTCGGGGACGAGCCGCAGGAACCGGCCGTGGTAGGTGCCGGTGCGGGTCGTGATGGTGGCAGCTTGGATGGGCTGGGTGGGCTGGTCCCGGATGAGGGAGATCCGGAAGGCGCCGCCCTCACGGGCCTCGAAGGCGTGGACCTGGGCGCGCATCCCCGCGGGGGTTCGCCAGCCGGCGATCGCGTCGGGGTCGAGCAGCGCTCGGTAGACCGCCGGCCGCGGCGCCCAGATGCGCCAGTCCACCTGCGTCGCGTACACGTCTTCGACGGTAGGCACGCCGACGGGACACGTCGCGGCGGGCGGCCCGGGTTGGTCCTCGTCGCGGGTCAGAACGGCGTGACGTGCATCATGCCTCTCGGGATGGCGGGGCGCCCTGGAACGGGCCAAGCACCAGAAGTGACGACACCTTCGCAGGTGGCAGGCGTAAGGCCACGCGATCGAGCTCTCGTGATGGCCCGGCAGAACGATGGCGGGCCGCTGGTGATGAGTCCGAACCGGATTGTCACCTATACGCCGGATGGTGCAGTCTTGGGCGAAGCGCCCGTCACGCAGAGGGATGCGGGAGATCCGTGGCGACGAGGGGGTCGCGCTGCGGGGCGGAACGGTCGGCGCAGACCCGCCCGGGTTTGCGGATCTTTCCGTGGGGGTTCGAGTTGACGGTCGATGGGGAACTGTCTGATCCTGATCCGACCATCCTGCTGCACGATCTGCGGCACACGCTCGATTCGGAATGGCTGCCGGACGTGCTGGTGGCCCTGTCACGCGAGCCGCTGTCGTACACCGGCCTGCTGAGCACGCTGCGCTCCTACGAGGCCGCCCGGGGGCGGCAGAGGCCGCAGCAGGTGGTCTGGGACTCGGTGGTGCACCGGACGTTGCGCTGGATGCAGGACCGTGGGCTGGTCGAGCACGACCGGGGGCAGGAGTGGCCGTTCACTGTCGTCTACCGGTTGACGTCGCCCGCGATCGAGCTGGCCGGGCTGGTGATGCCGATCGCCCAGTGGGCCGCGGCGCATGAGGATCTGCTGGAGCTGGACCGGCGGATCTGGGCCGAGCGGTCCCGGCGCAGGAAGAGCCGCAGGAAGGGCCGCCGGCCGAAGTCACGCTGAGCGGCTCGCACCCCGGCCGCGCTCCATCAACGTCTGGAAGAGACGGTCGGTGTCCGCGGTGGGCTGCTGATCGAGGTCGGCCAGCGCGTCGACCAGCTGGCCGTAGGTGACCGCGAGGGCGTCATGCCGGCCGAGGCGGGCCTGGGTGCGGGCGATCTGGCAGTAGATCTGCTCGTTGGATGGGTCCAGACGCCGCAGCGTGTCGAGCAGGTCGAGACGCTCGGGGGTGTCCTCGCCGACGGCAGCGATGATGCTGGTCAGCGCGTCGGTCACCCGCCGGCGTAGATGTTCCCGGTGGGTCTCGGCCCAGGTGCCGGTGAGGTCCTTGGCGAGGTGGCCGGTATAGAGGCCGGTCAGTGGCAGGATCGCGGCGATCTCGGCGGCGGTCGTCGTGGCCTGCCGGCGCGCGGCGAGCGCGTCCTGGACCTGCCACAGGTCGACGGTGCACAGGTCGACGCGCAGCCGCCAACGGCCGTCGTCCTGCTCGAACACGTCCTCGATCGCCCCACCGGTAGCGGTGCGCAGGGCGCGGCGCAGCGGGCTGAGCGCGGCATAGAAGCGATTGTCGATCCGGTGGCGGGGTTCACCGTCATCCGGCCAGACCGCCTCGATGAGGGTGTCCCGGTGGACCCAGCCAGGATGAGCGGCAAGATAGGCCACGAGCTCACGGCCCTTGGTCCCGATGCCCTCGACCGTCTGAACATCGCTGTCCGGCGTCGGCTGGTAGAACAGCTGCCAGCGACCGAACAGCGTGAGGCGCAGCGGCGTGGTCACCTCCGCCAGACGCGGCGACGCCGCAGGCAGCGCGGCGGCCAGCGCCGGCGGGGACGGCGCTTCCTCGGGCTCGGCCGCGACGGCACCCCCACCATCGCCAGATGACGGCTCCTCCGGCTCCGGCCTCTCCTGCGCATCGCTCGGGCCCTCGACGTGCGCCCTCGGGCCGTCGACGTCAGCCGGAGCCGGACGGGCGCTACTGGGGGGCGGCGCGGAGGTGGGTGGTGG
>NZ_CDXDOR010000184.1:0-7975 GCF_978021225.1 Frankia sp. CeTa3Moorea
GGGTGGTGGCTGCGACGCGCTTCCCGGCCGCCGCCACCACCCCGACTGCGACGTCGCCCGCTGCCGCCAGACCGGGCTGCAACGCGTCGGCTGCGACCAGCCGCACGACCACGGCGACGACCCCTGGACCGGCAGCTATCCCGGTGAGGCCGAGTGCCGGGCGTTCGGCTGGATGATGCCCGCCCCGTTCGAGGAGCTTCCCGACCTCAACCACCTCTACGGCGAAGCCGTCTGGGACCCGCACACCGGCCGCTGGACCCGGCCGGCCACCCCCGACCGCCAGACCGACCAACCCTGACCCCAGGGCCCCGTCAGAACGGATTCGGTCGACGCGGCCCCGTCGCCGCGCACCGGCTCATGCTCCCAAGTCCACCGAGGCGGGTGTGTCCTCGCGCCGCCCCTTCCCCTTCCAACTTTCCCAGCCCCTTGCCGGGAGAAAGGTGTGTTTGCTGTGCCTGAATTCATCGCCCGCCGCGGCGGCGACGACGCGTGGCTGTGCCGCTGTGACAACACCCCGGACCGTGACGGGTTCGTCCCGGTGATCGGACGCCGCGAGGCCGCGACGACCTCGATCCGCTGGCGTGGCCATTACTGCTGCCTGCGCTGCGGCCGACTCGTCACGTGGCCGACCCGACAGATCGTCGGCCAGCTCGACTTCGCCGACCTCACGCTCCGACCCCGCCTTGCCCGCAGGCGGGTCCGCCTCCACCGCGCCGCGTGAAGGACAGACAATCATGGAATATGAGCAGGACAGACTGGCCATCCGTACGCCGGTGCGGGTCCGGGTCGGCGACGGGCACATCTGGCGGTTCGGCCAGATCGCGAAGATCGACGGCGAGTGGTACGTCGTCGACCTCGGCCGTGACGGCACGGTGACCACGACCCGCGACAACCTCAGACGACTGTGACGGGGACGCAGCAGCACGGCCAGGCCGCGCGGGTAGCGGCCCCCTTCTCGGGGACAGGCCGCTACCCGCCAGACCAGACTGGAACCACCCCGGTTCCTCCCGCCACGACAGCCGACCCGACCGTAGAGGACGCCGCGATGAACATCGAGTCCCACTTCCTGCTGGACACGACCATCGGCGAGGTCCAGGACGCGCTGCGGGCCGGTGACCAGCCCGCGGTCGCGGTCCTGGAAGGCGAACCCACCCGTGAGCACTGCTTCGCCGACTATCTGCGTGACCCCGCCAAGGCCGTCAAGTACGAGCAGCAGCTGGCCCGGGAGGTCGCCGGCATCGACCTGGACCGGCTGATCATCGCCGTGCCAATGATCGTCACGCCGCTTCCGCTCGTCGGTGAGGAGTCGATGCGCCTGCGCTCGCCGTACACCGGGCCGCTGCGCGAGGACCTCGACGAGTACGACGTGATCGCCTACACGATCTACGACATCGAGGAGGGCGTCACCACCGGGATGGCGCTCTACACCCGAAACCCCGACGGCACCTACACGTTCGGCCTTGACGGTGACGAGAAGTTCACCGTGACCGTCCCGGTGAACCCGTCGCGGAAGTTTCCCGGGATGGCGCTGCTGCGCGAGATCCTCGACGAGACCCTGCACCTACGCGCCGACCTGCGGCCAGGAGGCGACCAGGCGCCGGGCTGAACGTGTCCGCTGTTCCGGCCGGCCTATGGCGGGCTTCCACCACGCCGCTCCGATGGGAAGGACACGCGGCATGAACGACGACACCTGGACGCTGGTCACCGACGTCGTCGGCCGCGTCCAGCGCGCGATCAGGCTCAAGCAGGCGCCCGCGATCGTCATCCTCGACGGCGACCGCCGCCAGATCCTGTCCGACTACGACTACCAGCGTGACCCGGACACCACCATCGCCTTCGAGCACAAGGCCGCCGAGCACGCCCAGGCCCTGAACCTGCGCCGATTCGCCTTCGCCGTCCCCCAGGTCATCATCGAGACCGAACCCGGCATCTACGACGGCCGGGCGGTCTCCAACCACCCGCTGCGCCCCGGCGAGCAGGAAACCATCGCCTGGACCGCCTACGACACCACCGACGGCGCTGACTTCGGCTTTGCCCCCTACACCCGCCGCCCCAACGGACAGCCGGTGTTCGACGAGCCAGAGATCTTCGACGTGCCGATGCGGGCCGAGGCCCGCATGCCCGGCGTTCGCCTCCTGCGCCAGCTCACCGGCAGCTGAGCAGAGCGCCCGCCTGCCCGGCGGATGTCTACCGCCGTGGCCTCGTGGCCGGATCGCCCACTGCGGGCGGCCTAACCGGCGGGGGTGCGGCGACGGCGCTTGTCACGCAGGTAGACGAGGGTCGGTTTGCCCGCGCTGTTGGTGCGACGTTCGACCTCGAACAGCTCGATCGCGGCGATCAGCTCGCCCAGCTTCCGGTAGCTGTAGTCACGGGGATCGAAGTCCGGGACCCGCCTGCGGATGATGGTGGCGACCTTCGCCTGGCTCGCCCAGCCGTCGTCGTCGGACGCCTCCTCGACGGCGTCGCGCAGCCGGGTCACCAGCTTCGTGTCACCGCGCAGCCGGGAGCCGGGGATGGGCTGGCGCGCGGCGGCCGTCACGATGTCACCGGCGGGCGCGGCCTCGGCCGGCCGGGCGGAAGGCGGAACGGCGGGCGCCGGTGCCAGGTTCTCGACGTAGGTAAAGGTGTCGCAGGCCGCGACGAACGACCGCGGGGTCTTGCGTTCCCCGAAGCCGTAGACGGTGCGGCCTGACTCCCGCAGCCGGGAGGCCAACCGAGTGAAGTCGCTGTCGGAGGAGATCAAGCAGAAGCCGTCCAGCTCGCCGTTGTAGAGCAGGTCCATCGCGTCGATCACCATCGCCGCATCCGTCGCGTTCTTGCCCGCGACATGGGCGAACTGCTGGATCGGCTGGATCGAGTGGGCCAGCAACTGGTCCTTCCAGCTGCGCAGATGGGCGCCGGTCCAGTCACCGTAGGCACGTTTGACGTGGGCGGTGCCGAACGTCGCGACCTCCGCGAGCACGTGCTCGACAAGCGACGCCTGCGCGTTGTCGGCGTCGATGAGCACCGCCAGCCGCGCCCGCCCCACCCCCGGGTTATCCGCCGCAACGGCGGTCGAGGAGACAGGGGCCGGTGGCCGTGGCACGGGCGGCTGCCCACCGGGAGCCGAGACATCTCGCGGCCACGGGACCGCGAGCGTCGCCATCCCGCCATGCAGCCACCCGCGCGCCACCCGGGCCACGGCCAGCGGCGAACCCACAGACAGCAGGCCCCGCACGCGGCGCCACCCCTCACCGTCGGCAGGTTTCCCAACCGTCAACCGCATCTCCTATCCGAACGCCGAACGGCTCCGCGCCAGCAAAGAACCCGCCGAGCACCAGCATCATCGCAATCTCCCCGCAGGGATCTGGGCGCGGCGGCGCCTCCGACACACCGCTCAAAGTCCTCCGGCCGCGCGGCTGCTCGACGCCACCCTCAACACCCCTAGGCAGGCCACGATGACAACCCCTCCTCATCCGAACGGTCCCCGCCGCCCCGCTGCTGGTCACGCCGCCCGCGAAAACTGGCAGGCCGTCGCCGCAGCCCTGAACACCCGCATGATCACCCTCCGGATCACCCAGAGCGAACTCGCGCGACGCGCCGGCGTCTCCGTGGCCACCCTGCGCGTCCTTCAGCGCGGCACCGGCCAGCGCCGCGCGACCGACGCCACCCTCGCCGCGGTCTCCCGCGCGCTCGGCTGGCCGGAAGGCCACCTCCTCCAGATCCTCCTCCACGCGCCCCCACCCAGCGCCAGGCCCAAGCCAGACCCACCTGCCCAGCCCGCGGCCGGCCGCGCGCCAGCCAGCATCGGCCTGGCTGACATCCTCACCGTCCTGCGCCGCATCGAGGACAACGTCACAGCCCTCGCCGAGCACCTCGCGACGTCGCCCCGGGCAGCGAACCCGCCCTGAGCGAGTCCCGACGGGGACACCGGCCGGTGCGTGCGCCAGAGCCGGCACCCTGACACGACTCGCCCACGCAGGCAGCGGTCCCGGCCCCAGCACCCGTCGCCCATACCGAGAGGAAGCCGCCCCGGATCTCGACATCGCACCGGCATGTCCCCCGGCGACCGAGGGCCTGCGCCAGTGAGCCTCAGCCGACTCGGCCGCCCTGGGACGGGCGGGTAAGGGCTCGGGGGGCCGCGGGGACGGTGGCGGCCCGGTCTGAATCATCCACGTGGGAGAGTTCGGACCCTCACGCCCCTGATCGTCATCGGCCTCGACCGTCCCCACAAGACGCGCAAATGGTGTCCCGTGACAACGAAGATTGCGTGGCTGGGGGCTTCTGACCTGCGGCGAGGAAACTTCGTTGTCAGCTGATCGTGTCGAGGGGGCGGGTTCGGTCTGGCTCGGGCGGCGTCGAGAGCCGATGTGTGTCAGTGAAGTTTGCTCGGGACGTGGTGTTGTGGCTGGCTGGTGACGGTGGCCCTGGCTGCGGCGATGGTGTCCGGGTAGGCCGCGGCGTGGAACAGCGCGTGCGGGCATGATTCGACGACCGAACGCGGGTTGGACTCGATGAGCGCCTGTGTCCGGCGTTTCCACCCGTGCGCTGGCCCGGCCTTGTCGTGTGCGGCTTGGACCTTGGCGTGGATGAGCTGCTCGATGGTGCAGTGGCGGTGGAGCCGGCGGGCGTGACGCTCGGCCGCGACGATCTCCGGGCATGCCTCGACGTTGAACTGGGGTGTTCCCGGTGGGGACAGCCAGATCGCGTGCCTGAGGCAGATCTGGTGGTGCGCGGGCAGATGCACCGGGATGGGGTCCTGGATGCTGCGGGTCGCGGTGCAGCGGTGGCAGGCCGTGGTGGAACGGGCTGGCTGGCCGGCGTCGGCGCCGAAGGCTGGCAGGGCGTGGTGGATCGCGGCGGTGGTCCTCCGCGCGGATGGTCGCCGTGCTGTCCTCCGCCTACCTGGTGTCCGCGGTCGAGTCCGCGCAGTGGCAGGCGGTGTGGGCGGCCGACCCTACTGGGACCGAACGCCGGCTGGTCGTCGCACGGGTCGAGGACTGTCCACGCCCGGGGTTGCTGCGTCCGCTGATCGGTGTCGACCTGTGGGGCCTCGACGACCCCACCGCGGGCGAACGTCTGCTGGGCGCGGCCACCACCGCCCGGCAGAAACCTTCCACCGCGCCACCGTTTCCCGCCGGCGCCGCGCCCGGTTTCCCCGGCGCGCACGGCGCCGGCGACGGGGAACCGCGGCTGTCACCGTTCCCGGGGCTGGCGGCGTTCGACGCGAACCGGGCCGGGGTGTTTCACGGCCGGGGGGCAGAGACCCTCCGGCTGGTGGGCCAGCTGGTCACGCGGGCCGAAACGGGCGGCCTGACGGTGGTGGTCGGCCCGTCGGGCTGTGGGAAGTCGTCACTGGTCGCCGCCGGGCTGGCCCCCAGGCTGGCCGGCGAGGCGGACTGGCTGGTGGCCCTCCCGATGGTCCCGGGCGAGCGGCCGGCAGAGGCGCTTGCGGTGGTGCTGGCCGACGCCGGCCGCCGGCACGGCCTGGCCTGGGACGCCGAGACGATCGCCCGTAGACTCGACCGTTCAGACGGGGTCAGCCAGATCATCGGCGAGTTGCTCGCAGCAGCGCAGCCGGCGCGATGGCTGCTGCTGGTCATCGACCAGGCCGAGGAGCTCCTCGTGCGAACCAGCTCCGCCGACCGGGACAGGTTTCTGGCTCTGCTGGCGCTGGCGGATCGGGCCCGGGTCCGGGTGGTCGCGACGCTGCGCTCGGAATACCTGGGCGTGTCAGATGGTCTGTGTACCGTTTGCCCAGGTCAGGGGCTCCGTGAGGGGTCCCGGAGGGACAGGGTCGGGTGCAGACCGAAATGATCGAGAACGAGGTGGTTCGGTCCGGGGCGAGGGTGGCCGCGGGCCGGGAACAGGCTGGTGGGCCGCTGGCGGGCGGGTCGGGGCGGCGGTTGCGGGAGCTGCTCGCGGATGACGTGTGGCTGGACGAGCTGATCGACCAGGCCGGGGAGCAGGGGGTGGCGCTGACCGGTCCGGGTGGGTTCCTGCCGGAGCTGGTCAAGGCGGTGCTCGAGCGGGGTCTGGAGGCCGAGATGAGCGCGCATCTCGGCTACGAGCGCGGTGATCCGGCCGGGCGGGGGGCGTCGAACTCGCGGAACGGGTTCACCGGTAAGACGGTGTCGACGGAGGTCGGCCCGGTCGGGCTGGATGTGCCGCGGGACCGGGCGGGGAGTTTCACCCCCAGGTTGGTGCCGAAGCGGGAGCGTCGTCTCGGTGGCCTCGACGACATGATCATCTCGCTGTATGCGGGTGGGATGACGGTCCGTGACATCCAGCATCATCTGGCCCGGACCCTGGGCACGGAGCTGTCCCCGGACACGATCTCGAAGATCACTGATGGGGTGCTGGCCGAGGTGAAGGCGTGGCAGGCGAGGCCGTTGGAGGCGGTCTACCCGATCGTCTACCTCGACGCGCTCGTGGTGAAGGTCCGTGACGGCCATCAGGTGCGGAACAAGGCCGCGCACATCGCCGTCGGGGTCGACGTCGACGGGGTCAAGCATGTGCTGGGGATCTGGGTGCAGGCCAGCGAGGGCGCGGCGTTCTGGGCCGGGGTGTGCGCCGAGCTCGCCAACCGTGGTGTGGCCGACATTCTGATCGTGTGCTGTGACGGGCTCAAGGGGCTACCCGAGGCGATCGAGGCGACCTGGCCGCACGCGACCGTGCAGACGTGCACGGTGCATCTGATCCGCTCGGCGATGCGGTTCGTGTCCTACCAGGACCGTAGGAAAGTCGCCGCCGCGCTGAAGCCGGTCTACACGGCGCCGACCGCGGACGCCGCGGAGACCGCGCTGCTGGAGTTCGCCGAGTCCGATCTCGGCCGGCGTTACCCGGCCGCGGTCGCGACCTGGCAGAACGCCTGGGACCGGTTCACGCCGTTTCTCGCGTTCCCGGCCCCGGTCCGCCGGGTGATCTACACGACGAACAGCATCGAGTCGCTGAACTACCAGCTCCGGAAGATCATCAAGAACAGGGGGCATTTCCCGAACGACGACGCGGTCGTGAAGCTCCTCTGGCTCGCGATCATGGACATCGAGGACAAGCGGGCCCGGCAGCGCGCCAAGGAGAAGGGTGCCCCCCGCGGCACCCGCAAGGCCCCCGGGCGGCTCGTCGAGGGCGCGGTCACCGTCAACTGGAAGGACGCCCTCGCCGCGCTCGTGGCGGCCCACCCCGGCCGCCTCGACACCTACATCAACTAAAGATCAGCATACGGTTCAGGGAAAATCAGAACGCAAACCGCACACAGATATCTTGACAAGCTCGAATACCTTGACCAGCTCCTCGAAGCCACCGCACCCGTCGGGTTGCCGGTGCCGGCCGAGACCGTCCAGCCACTGTCCCGTGACCTGCTTCCGCTGGTGATCGCCGAGCCGGCGCGGACGTCCGGACTGCACATCGACGACGAGCTCGTCGCCCGCCTCGTCACCGACACCGGCGACGGCGACGCCCTACCCCTGCTCGCCTATACCCTCCAACGCCTGCACCTGGCCGCCCAAGCCGCCGACACCCACGTGCTCTCGGCCGCGCTGTACGAGCAGATCGGCGGAGTCCAGGGCGCGCTCGTCGCACACGCCAACGCCGCGCTGGCCGACGTCACCGGGACCAGCAGCCGCAGCCGGCCCGAAATCCTCGCCGGGCTGCTCAGCCTCATCACCATCGACGCCGACGGCCGGCCCATCCGCCGACGCATCCCCCTGAACGACCTACCCGACACGACCCGCACCGCGCTGGTCCCGTTCGTCACCCGCCGCCTGCTCGTCCTCGACGCCACCCCCGACGGGCCGGCCACCGTCGAAGTCGCCCACGAACGACTCCTCACCGCCTGGCCACCGCTGGCCACCGCCATCACCGACGACAAAGACCGGCTCCGCCAACGCGCCCAAGCCGAAACCGCCGCCACCGACTGGCACCAGGCCGGCCGCCCGACCCGCCAGCTCTGGGGCTACAGCCGAGCCGACTCCACCCTCACCCTCCTCACCCCCCG
>NZ_CDXDOR010000185.1:0-4236 GCF_978021225.1 Frankia sp. CeTa3Moorea
CCCCCACGTAAGCATCTCATGTCGTGACCGGCTCAGGGAATCTGGACTACCTGGGAGGCAAGGCTCAGGCCCGCCCCATACCCAATGAGCAGCGTCGAATTCAGGGCTCGAGCCATCGGCGACTGTGAGCAGTCCAGCCAGCTTTCCGTGCATCCGACGGTGTCCCTGCCGGTAGATGTCCCAGCCGGTCATCGGCACGGGACCGAACCGGATACGCATCCGGAACAGCCGTGCGATCTGCAGGGCAGGGCTGGTGTTGTACTGCCAGGCCCCGCAGGGCATCCAGCGCATAGTGGGGCGGAGCCGGAACCGCCCGGTGAAGTGGGCGCGGAACGACCAGGCCCGCCGACGGCCAACGACTCCCATGTGGCGCAGGTACCGCTGGTCGGCGATGGGCAGGTCGGCGAGGTCGGCATCGCCGACAGCCGCGCCACGATGGTCGGCCCCTGGTCGATGACCTCGTGCCAGGCCTCCGCCTACCGACAGGTAAGATCATCTGAACTGAGCGGCCTGGATAAGCCTCCTCGTAGGTGCCCCTGCTCGAGGACAACACGGCCGGCGAACGCGGCGGCCACCAACGTTCCCGAGGCCGGGTCCGCATGATCGCGCAGCGGCCGGATTGTGGGGAGTCAGTCACGGTTCAGGGACCGCAAACCGTGCTCAGGTCCCCCGAATTCACCGGCCTTCGGCTAGGACAGTTCGGCTAGGACGGTTTAGTAGATACGGCGATGGTCCAGGGCAGATGGAGGGGCCGATGCAGGACGGATGGCTGGGACGGCTCACCAGAGCGTTCCCCGACGACCCCGGGCTGATCAACCTCAAGGCGGCCGGCCGGGTTGCCTTCGTCGCCCCCATGCTGCTGGCCGTCACCTATCTGGCTGGTGGGGACGTGCGGCTGAGCCTGTTCGCCTGGTTCGGCGCCTACACCCTGCTGGAGTTCATCGACTTCACCGGGCCGACCAAGACCAGGCTGTTGGCCTACGTCGCGTTCGCGATTATCACCGTCTCGCTCATCGTCATCGGCGCACTGTGCTCCCGGACACCCTGGCTGGCGGCGCCGGTGACCGCACTGGTCGCCCTGATCGTGCTGTTTTCCGGGGTCCTCAACGCGTATTTCGCCGCCGCCGGACGGGCCACGCTGATGGCCTTCGTCCTGTCGGTGATGACGCCTGGCCCGGTGTCGGCCATTCCGGAACGGCTCGCCGGCTGGGGGATCGCCATGGTGGTGGCCGTCACCGCGGCCATGGTGCTGTGGACGGAGCGGCCCCCAACACGGCTGCGTGCCGCGCTGGCTCAGGCGTGTCGGTCGATGGCCGCCGGGGTGGCGTGGACAACCATGCCTTTTCCGCAGTCTGACGGGACCGG
This sequence comes from Frankia sp. CeTa3Moorea, assembly GCF_978021225.1. Taxonomy (NCBI): domain Bacteria; kingdom Bacillati; phylum Actinomycetota; class Actinomycetes; order Frankiales; family Frankiaceae; genus Frankia; species Frankia sp. CeTa3Moorea. The sequence continues at coordinate 1,366 of NZ_CDXDOR010000185.1, forward strand.
GACAGACGGGACCGGGGCGGACGAAGTTCCCCGGCTCTGGACCGACGTGTTCCACCTGCGTCGCAGGTTCGCCGAGACCGCGCACCGGCCCAGCGGTGTCGGCGGGCGCACCGCGGCGCTGGGGTATCTCGTCGTGGACGTCAACTGGTTGGTCCCGTTCGCCGAACCGCGTGCGGACCGGAATCGGATCGCGGCGGCATGCTTCCCCCGCGAAGCTGCCGAGATCCACACCGCCGCCGCTGCCACGCTCGCCGCCGCTGCCGATCGACTCGACCGCGGTCCACGGCCGGGCGAGCGGCTCGGCCTGGACCGTTTGGAGCGGGCTGAACGGAGGATGCGCACAGCCCTGCTGGACTACTTGGAGGGGCGAGGCAGCCGGCCGGCGCCGGACGCTGACAGGTGGACCGCCCGATCGGCCCAGAAGACGGATGATCTCGTGGTCGCCGAGGCGGAGCAGCCGTCGGCTGACCTCGCGATCGCCGAGGCGTTCCGGCTGCGCAGACTGGCCCGGGGGACCCGAGAGCTGGCGATGAACGTGCTGCAGATGACCGCGCCGGCACCGGCGCTGCGCTCCTGGGTGCGGCCGCGGGGCTGGCCCGCCAGGCTAAGGCGGCTCACCCGGCGAGGCGTCGCCGCCACCGATCTGGCCGCCGGATATGCCAGCATCCGGTCGGTGTGGTTCCGCAACAGCGTCCGCGGCGCCGTGGGACTCGCCCTCGCTGTCGCCCTGGCCCAGAACACCGAGGTGCAGCACGGCTTCTGGGTGGTGCTCGGTACCCTGTCGGTGCTGCGGTCGAACGTGGTGGCGACCAGCTCGACGATCCTGCGGGGCCTGCTGGGCACCGGGATCGGTATTGTAGTGGGCGGCCTGTTCGTCGCCCTGATCGGCACCCACACCGTAATATTGTGGCCGCTGCTGCCGCTGGCCGTGTTCGTCGCCGGCTACATGCGGCGGAAGTCGTCCTTCGCGCTGGGCCAGGCAGGCTTCACCATCGCCATCCTCATCCTTTTCAATATCATTGAACCGTTAGGCTGGCGGGTGGGGCTGGTCCGCATTCAGGACGTCATGATTGGCTTCGGGGTGAGCCTGGCCGTGGGAGCGCTGCTGTGGCCGCGAGGAGCGGCGGCGGTAATCCGGCGTCGCGCCGCCGCGGCCTACCGGATGGGCGCGGCCTTCCTCGCCCTGGTCGTCATGCGGGCACCCGGTGATGACGATCCGCCCAGCGCCCGGCCGCGGACCTCGCCCTGGCTGGACCCGGCCTATACCGATATGTCGGACCATCCGGACGGCCCCGCAGATACCATCGGTGCGCTCGTGAGCCGGGTCGACACCTCCCGAACAGTCGACGCATCCCGAACAGTCGACACCTCCCGAACAGAAGGCGCCGACACCGCAGGCTCGGACGATGCGGCCCTCCGCCGTCCCAGCCGGGACCAGCAGGTGGCCGCCGCGGCCCGCGATGCCATCCGCGCCGGGCGGCTGCTCGACGACGCGGTCCGTCAGTACCTGTCGGAGCAGCCTGACGGCCGGCTCGAGGTCGACGCGCTCATGACCGTCGTCGGCGGGGCGCTGCGGCTGCGCCGGACCGCGCAGCTGCTGCACGCCGGCGACGTGCCCTGGCCGGCGGACATCCTGCGGGCCGGGGGCGGCGTCAGCATGATCGCCTCGACCATGGAGATCTCCGCCGCGCTGCCCGATCTGGCCGCCGCCCAGGAAGCGGTCATGGTGGAGACGACCGAGCTGTGCGACTGGTACCTGCGGTTCGCCGAGGCAGTCGGCGACGGCAAGCCTCCGCCACCGGCAGACCCGAACCCCAGTCCCGGCTCGGCCAGCATGGCGGCGCTGGCCGTGGTGCGTCATGGCGTCGCCGCGCACCGACGCCCGGAACTGCGCGCCGGCGTGGCGCTCGCAGCACGCGCGACCTATCTCGACATCCTGCGTGGTCTGCAACCGATGCTCACCGACGCGGGCATGGCGCTCGTGCACCAGGGCCCCGCTGGGAGCCGCGGCTGGGCGGCCGGCGTACGACCCCGGCGGACTCGCCGGATGCCACGCTGGTGAACCGATCCGTTCGCCGACTTCGTTACGATTGTCCGTCGTGGCGCAGGTGTCCCACCGCGCCACGAGGGTCGATCAGTTCACCTAGGCGTGCCGCCGGTCACCTGGGCATGCCACCGGCCGTCGGGACGAGCCTGCCGCAGGCCGCCGGGTCGGTTGCCTCCTCGGGCAGGGCCGGATTGAGCTCGCTGCGGCCGGGGCCGTCGTAGCGGCCGTTGTGGCTGAAGTCGACGCCGTGCTGTTCGATCACGCCCTCACCGGCCCGCAACTGCGCGGCGACCGCCGGGGTGACCGTGAACGTGCGGTGGTAGGTCGCATTCCCAACCGGGAACCTCGCCACCGCCACCTCGCTGGCCGGGCTGGTGTCGCCGGACGTGGTCAGCGACACCGCGACCGGGCCACGCCACGGTTTGCCGTCGACGGTCCGGAAGTGGCCGTGGACGCCGGTGCCGGTCACGTCCGGCGGTGGGCAGACATGGCGGCCACCGATATGGATGTGCTGCGCGTGCGGCAGACCCGGCGCCAGCCCGCGACTGGAGATCGAGATGGTGAGTTGGTCGCCCCGCAGAATCGCGGTAGCGGTGCTGTGGGCGCCGGAATGGTTCAACGGCATGAGTGTCGCTTGAAGGAAGGTCTCCGCGGCGCCGGAGCCGGGCGTCGGCCCGCCGCGGCCACCGCCGGCGGCCGCGGGTGCCGCGGCAAGCGCCGACAGGACCCCCAGCCCGACGGCGGGCAGCAACACCTTTCGCATCAACTGACTACCCATAGTCATGAAGCTATAGAAGGACGCGGGCCCGGACGCGTCAAATCGA
>NZ_CDXDOR010000185.1:4590-8227 GCF_978021225.1 Frankia sp. CeTa3Moorea
CCCGACCAGGCCGGTTGAGAGTACATGTCCCGGTAGTTGATCCGCCGCCATTTGCGATAGCTATACCCTCAAATCGGTAGCCGAGGCTGGCCCACAGGCCACATTCCGGCTGGATCTTCCTGCTTCGCCGGGTTCACCCGGCCGAGCCAGCGTAAGGAGAGACGTAGCTGAGCAGCACAATGGCACCGGGAACCCGACGGACCATCCGAAGATCGACACGACGACGCCACATTCAGCTCGGATCTGGAACTACTGGATGGGCGGCAAGGACAACCACCCGGTGGACCGCGAGGCCTCGGATGATCTGACTTTTGAAGGTTTCGCGCGGCCCTACCTACCGATAACGGGGAAGTAGGGACTGCTGCATCGGCGGGGGCCGGGGGCCGCGCCGACATCGGGGCATGATCGGATGATGGCTCGCTGCCGCCCTTGTCCGCCTGTCCCGGTCCCGGAGTTCACGGGTTCCGGTTCCCACCCGAGGTGATCGTGCTCGCGGTCCGGTGGTACCCGCGCTACGCGCTGGGTTCCGTTCCGCCCAGACGATCAGCGCCGGACACGCGTTCGTGCGGAATCTTCGCCGCGGACACTACGAACCTGGCGTCGACGCCGACCCGTAGGTGCGGCTGACGGCTGCCTTCGCCGAGCTCATGCGGGCGATCTGATCATCGATCCGGCCGGGTTCACCCTGCCGTACTGTCCCGCAATGCAACAGACCCCCGGGGCCTGGCCCGCACCACTCCCCCGCAACGTTCCGGGGAACGTTGCCCGGGAACGTTCCCCGGAACGCAACACGCCCGGGCCCCATCCCTATGTACTCCTCCGGGAAAAACGGCCGCCGCGCGTGCCGTTGCCCGCATGGGATGGCGCCGACGGCGGGTCGTACGACCTCGTGGCCGCCCTCGCCGGCCGGCGCTGGGCGGGTACGCCGCCAGCGGTTTCGCGGCGCCGATCCAGGTGCACCAGCGCGGGGAGGACGACCGCTCGCACCACGAACGCGTCGAGCGCCACACCGACCGCCAGACCCACCCCGAGCAGCTTCAGCGTGCGGGACGGCTGCGCCATGACCACCGACAACGCCAGGATCATGATGAGGTTCATGGTGAGGACGACGTGCCCCACGTCGGCGTGGCCGCGGCTGACCGCGTCGCCTTCGAGCGCCCGCCAGCCTGGCGCATCGGTTTCGCGCAGTCTGCTCAGCAGGCTCAGGTTCATGCCCGGGGACAGGCCGAACCCGACGACCAGCACGAAGACCAGGATGAACGGTTCGATCGGACCAGCCTGGAGGCCCAGTTTCCCGGCGAAACGGTCCTGCTGGAAGAGCGCCGCCAGGACACCGACCGTTGCGAGGCCGCACGACAGCTCCGAAACGGCGAGTACGGCGGCAGTGACGCGCGAGGAGGCCGTGAGGAAGGTCAGCGCGCCCACCGCGAGCAGGACCACGAACACGAACATCGGCAGCGCGCCGCGGAAATCCGCGGCCATGTCGGCGAACAACGCCGCCTGCCCGCCCACGTAGGCGCGGCTCACGGTGGGCCGCAGGACCGCCGGCAGGACGTCGTTCCGCAGTCGGTGCACCAGGTCGTAGGAGTCCGTCGACCGGGGACCCGCCTGCGGCAGCACCTGGATCAGGGCCAGGCCCGACTCGGGACTGTCGAACGAGGCGTACGCGTGTTTGACCCCCGGCGTCGTGTTGAGGGCGGTGACGACGTCGGTCACGGTGACGGTCCGGCTGCCCTCCCCCCGGTCGACGACGACGAGCATCGGCCCGTTGAGACCGCTGAAGAAGTCGCGGCTGACCACGTCATACGCGCGCCGCGCGGTGGCCGACGTGGGCTCCGCGCCCGCGTCGCCGCCACCGAGCCGCAGGGTGACCACCGGCGCTGCCAGGGCGACGAGCAGCACGCACGCCGCGGCCACGGCGACAGCCGGGTGACGCCCCACCTGCCTGGCCCACCACGATCGCACGCCCGGCCGGTGCGGTAGGCCACGACCCGTCGTGGTCAGGGAATGCCGTCCGAGCCAGCCCAGCATCCGGGTGCCGCCGAGGACGAGCAGCGCCGGCAACAGCGTGAGGGTGACCAGGGCACTGAGCACCCCGGCCACCCCGGCCGCGAGGGCGACTCCCGTGAACGGGCCCAGGTTCAGCAGGAGCACCCCGGTCATCGCCACGCTCAGGCACACGCCACCGGAGGCCAGGGCGGCTACCGACTTCACCATCGCCTCGGTGGCCGCGTCGACCGGGCTCACGCCCCGCGCCAACGCGGTCTGCGCCCGGTAGACGACCAGGACGGACCCACCCAGGCTGACCCCAAGGGCGATCATGCCGCCAAGTAGAGCGGCGAAGGGAGTCGTCAGGACGTAGTGGGACAGTACCGTCGTGACGGCCACGGTGGTGACGGTGGCCATGGCCGCGACGACGGCGGCGATCATGGCGGCCACCCTCGAACGCAGGGTCAGGCACAAGACCGCCAGCGCGACGGCGAGGGCGGCCAGCAGCGGTCGGATCGGGACGCCGGCCGAGGTGAGCGCGGTCGCGCCCGGTCCGCCCAACTCCACCTGAAGCTCGGGGCCGCTGTAGGACCGGGCCGTAGCCGAGACCCGTCTGATCGCGCCGAGGTCGAGTTCGAGCGCCGACGCTTTCATGATTACCGGAGCCACCGCCGTGCGCCCGTCGGCACTGACCGGTGACACACCCAGCACCGTCCTGCCTAGTGGTCCGAACGGGTCGGCGACGGTGAGTACCCCCGGCAGCTTCCCGACGTCGGCGAGCAACTCCTCGACCTGCTGGTGCACCAGCGGGTCAGCCAGCGTGCCGCGCCTGGCGTGCAGCACGATCTGTTCGGTGTCCGGCAGGACGCCGCCTGGAATCACCTTGCGCGCCAGATTCATTGCCCGCTGCGACTCGGAACCGGGAACCGACACATCGTGGCTATATTGCGCGTGACCTGCGATCACGAAGAACACCGCAGGCAGGAGGAGCACCGCCCACATGCCGACCGCGATCCAGCGATGGCGGGCACACAGACGTGCGACGCCTGTCAACGCAACGATCAGCATGGTTGGCCCTTCGTTATTTTGGACAACCTATCTCGCGGGCAAGCAACGTCAATTACTCTTTGGTGGGGCTCTTTGGTGGGGCTCACCGTCCGATAATTCTAGAGACGATTCACGAGAGACGGCACTTTACGGCCTTCCCGCACGCCTGGCCTCGTGGTCGACCGTACCGCCACGAACTGCCCGACAACCGCTGTGACAAAATTTGTTCACCGGTTCCGGCACCACATTTTTCGGTGGCAAGAATGTGGACGGCGGTATCGGTGCCGGTCGGGGTACCCCGATGGCGGCACTGACCGGGCTGACCGGGCTGACTGGGCCGACTGGGCCCGAGCGGGCCGAGCGGGAGCTCCTCGCCCGCTTCACGGCCGAGGAGCGGGTCCTGAGGCACTGTTGCATCGGCGGAGTCCGCTGTCCTGCGGCTGTCGATCGGTCATGATCGTGTGATGCGTCGACGTCGTTCCTGTCCACCGGTTCCGGTGTCGGAGTTCGCGGGGTTCCGGTTCCCACCTGAGGTGATTGTCCTCGCTGTCCGCTGGTACCTGCGGTACGCACTGTCCTACCGGGACGTCGAGGAGCTGCT
>NZ_CDXDOR010000186.1:0-7871 GCF_978021225.1 Frankia sp. CeTa3Moorea
TCCTCGCCACCGCCGGAAACGACGGGACGGTACGACTGTGGGACCCGATCGAAGGCACACAAACCGGCCAGCTCACCGGCCACACCAGCGGGGTGACCGCGCTGGCGGCCCTACCCCTACCCGACGGACAGATCCTCCTCGCCTCCACCGGAGCCGACGAGACGGTCATCCTGTGGCAGCTCTCGTCGGGTAAAGGGCCTGCCCGACGGAAGGTGTAAGCGGCGCTGACGCTCGCAGGATCGGGGCCACCTATCGGGTCCTGGACACCCACCCGGATAAGCGCCGGGCCGGCACTACGCTCCGGTCGGCGGTGGCGACTCCTGGGAGGGCCGCTTCGGAGCAACCGGCGGAGAAAACCGGGGCAAACCGGCGGGGGGACGAGGAGTGGCGGAGTGCGGGAACGACGCAGGGTGCGGGAACGGCGCCGGATGAGGCACCGATGACCGCGAAGACGATTCCGATCCGGTTCGCCGACGGCGCCGGGGTGGTCGACGTCGCCGAGTCGTTGTCCACCCTGAAGGGGGACGGCCGGTGCCTCTGGCTCGCCGGTGACGAGACGGTCACGATCGAGCGGACGACCCTGTCGCCGGCCGGCGACGGCTTCGCCGATCACGTCAGCTTCTCCGTCGCGGACTTCCTTCCCCTGCCCGAGGAGCCCACGGAGGACGGCACCCAGCTCGAGATCGACCTCGAGGGCATGGACCGGCATGGCGACTATCTGTGGTTCGTCGGGTCGCACAGCCTGGCCCGCAAGCGGGTCCGGCCCCAGCACGCGACCGAGCAGGCCCTGGCCCGGCTGGCGAAGGTGAGCAGCAACGCCAACCGCTACCTGCTCGGGCGCATCCCGGTGGTGCGGGTCGGCGGCCTGCCGACCCTGGTCGCGAGCGCACCCGACCCGGCCTCGCCCGGCGGCGGCAGGCTGACCGCGGCAGCGCTCGGACTGTCCAAGCCCACCCGGTTGACGAAGGCGCTTACCGACGACGACCATCTTGGCCGCTTCCTCAAGATCCCGAGCAAGGACAACGGGCTGGACGTCGAGGGCCTGGCCGTCGTCGGTGAGCGGATCTACCTGGGGCTGCGGGGGCCGGTGCTGCGGGGCTGGGCCGTGGTCCTGGAACTGCGTCTCACCGAGGGAGACGGTCAGAACCTCCTCCTCGCGCCGATCGACGGGGACGGCCGGTATCGCAAGCACTTCCTCGACCTCGACGGGCTGGGGGTACGCGACCTCCTCGCCTCCGGCGATGACCTCCTGCTCCTCGCCGGCCCGACGATGGACCTCGACGGCCCGGTGCGGATCTACCGCTGGCGCGGGGCCGCGCAGGCCCCCACGAGCGTCGTGGTCACCGACGAGGCGATCGAGCGCATCCTGGACCTGCCCGTCGGCGAGGGCGACGACCATCCGGAGGGCATCGCCCTGATGCCCGGCGACCCGTCATCGCTCCTCGTCGTCCACGACAGCCCGGCCGCACGCCGACGCCCGCACCGTCACGAGATCCTCGCCGACGTCGTCCCGCTGCCGCCGGGCTGAACGTCACGCACCCGCGGTGGGACCTTGCGTGACGGAAACGGGGGACGGATCGGAGACCGGACGGGAAAACCTCTGGACGGTCGGGCGATCCGCCGGAGAATAGCCGCGGAGGATATCCCCACGGGATGACGTTCCGTCCTGCTCATCGCTGCCGCTCGCCGCCGCCGCTCGCCGCCGCTCAAGGGACGCACGTGTACGACGAGGTCGACCTGGACGCCATCACCACCAACGCGGATTTCGGCCGTGCACTGACCATCGTGCGCGAGCGCGCGGGGTTGAGCGTGCGGGAGGTGGCGCGCGCCGTCAACGTGCCGGCCAGCACGGTCGGCGGTTACTTCGGTGGCTCCCATCTCCCCGGCCTCAGGTCGGCGAACCTCGTCGAGAACATGCTGCGGGCCTGCCGGGTGGACGACCCCGACGAGATCCGCCACTGGGTCGAGACGTGGCGTCGGGTCCGGCGCGGAGCTCACGGTCGCGGAGCTCACGGTCACGGGGACCATGGCGGCGACCGGATCGGCACCGGACAGGACCCGTCGACGGCGGTCACGATCAGGCCGCCGGTCCAGCGGCTCACCCACCTGCCCGCAATCCGCGGTCGAGACGGCCTGCTCGACCTGCTGGCCGGGCAGCTCCCCACCGGACGCAGGCGCGCGGTCGCCGGATCCGACGTCGGTAACGGGCCCGTCCTCCCCCGGCCTGACGTCCTTCGACCGGACGTCCCCGAACCGGACCTCCCTGGCTCGGACATCCCTCGACCGGACCTCCCTGGCTCGGACGTCCCTGGACCAAAGGGCGTTCGGCCCGACGCCAACGGGGCACGGGTCCACGTGCTGCACGGGCTCGGCGGCGTGGGCAAGAGCACGGTCGCCCTCGCGCTCGCCCGCACCGCGCTCGAACGACGGGTGCGGACCTGGTGGATCAGCGCCACGGGGTCCGGCGCGGTGCGCGCCGGGATGACCGCGCTGGCCGTGGAGCTCGGCGCGACCCGCCACCAGCTGTGCACGGGCAGCCTGTCCGACCTGGTCTGGCGGCTGCTGGCGGACAGCGGACGGCCGTGGCTGCTGATCCTCGACAACGCCGACGATCCGGCCGGCGACCTGGCCCCACCCGGCGGCGACGTGCTCGACGGCACCGGATGGCTGCGGCCGGTCACCCACCCCCACGGAATGGTCGTGGTGACGACGCGCAGCCGGCTGGACTGGGAGGGCCCGTCGCCCGTCGGCGGGACCGCCCGGTCCTGGCTGCGCCTGCACCCGCTCGGCCCCCTGAACGCGGCGGACGCCGGGCTGGCGCTGCGCGACCTGACCGGGGCCGAGCCGGGTCCGCTCGCCGCGGCCGAGAGCCTCGGCCGCCGGCTCGGCGGGCTGCCCCTGGCACTCGCCCTGGCGGGCCAGTACCTCGCCGAGGCGCGGCGAATGCCGGCCGGACTCGGTGGACCGGCGGTCCCGCGGACCTACGTCGACTATGAACACGCGCTCCAGACGGGCGGGCACCAGGCCCTGCTGCGCGGCTTCGGCGGTCCCGGCGGCGCTGGCCGTCGCCGGGAACGCGAGCTCATCGGGCCGACCTGGGAACTGTCGCTGGATCTCCTCGCCGCGCGGGGCCTGGAGCGGGCCCGGGCGCTGCTGACCCTGCTCGCCTGCTTCGGCGGAGACCCGATCCCGTTCGGCCTGCTCCTGTCCGCGGCCGTCCTCGCCGCGTCGCCGCTGTTCCCCGGCCTGCGGGCGACCGAGCTGTGGGAGCTGATCCGCGCCCTGGCCGGCCAGGGGCTGATCGAACACACGACTCCCGACGACCCCGCCACCGACCGGTCCACCACCGACCGGTCCGCCACCGGCGACCCCGCCACCGCCCGGTCCGCGGCTTCCCGCCCGGATCCCCGGGTCGCGCATCAGCTGGTCCTCCACCCCCTGGTACGCGACAGCTTCGGCCGGGCCGCGCACACCTCCGGCCGCATCGCCGACTACCTCGACGCGCTCACCGCCCTGCTCACGCGGGCGACCCGCGCGCTCGATCCGCGGGATCCGGCGACGTGGGACCGGTGGGCGATGCTCGCCGGTCATGCCACGGCCGGGCTGGAGCTGCTCCGCGCCCGGCGGCGGTGGGGCCTCGACGACCTTACCGAGGCACACCTGCCTCCGCAGCTGCTCACCCCGGCGACCCTCGCCGCCCGCTACCTGCGCGCGACCGGCCGGCTCGCCGAGGCGGACGCGGCGTACAGCTCCGTCTGGGAGACCGGCGCCCACCTGTTCGGACCCGATCATGCTGATGTCCTGTCCGTCGCGCACGACCTGCACCGGGTCCGCGCCGCCCAGGGCCGGCTCGAGGACGCCGAGAGCGGCCTTCGCATGGTGCTCGACGACCGGTTGCGCATCCTCGGCCCCGAGCATCCCGACACGCTGACCACCCAGCACTACCTCGGCCGGACGCTGCGCGAATCGGGTCGGCACGGCGAGGCGCTGCGGTGGCTCACCCACACGCTCACCACCCGTGAACGGGTCCTCGGGCCGCGGCACCGGGACACCTTGACGAGCCGGAACAACGTCGGGGACCTACTGGTCGAGCAAGGGGCGTGGACGGCGGCCGAGGAGCTGCTGTGCTCGGTGCGGGACGATCGGGCCGAGGTGCTCGGCCCGGAGCATCCCGCCACGCTGGTGACCTGCTACCATCTGGCCCGGCTGTACCGCGACCGCGGGGACACCGAGCGCGCGGAGAAGGCGGCGACCGAGCTCACCGAGGCCTGCCTGCGAGTGCTCGGACCGGATCATCCCCGTGCCCTCGCCGCGGTGGGTCTGCTCGCGGAGGCCCAGACCAACCTCGGCCGGCCGGACCAGATGACCCCGCGGGTCCAGGACGCCTACCGGCGCAGCCTGCGCCGGTTGGGGCCCACCCACGACATCACGGTGCACCTTCACGATCTCCTCGACCAGTCGGAGCGTGACCCATCGTGACCCGTCCTCGTGACCCGTCGCCGGGGGGCGTTTCCCGCCGGTGCACCGCGTCGCAGGGCCGCCGCCCGCGGGCCGAGCCCCACCAGCCAGCCCCCGGTGTCGAGGCCGGCGAGACCGTCGAGGGAACCGCCGTATATCGACAGCAGAACACCGGTGACCGCGAGAAGCGCCACGGTCCCGAAACCCGAACCGGGGACGGAAAGCCCGCCGACGACGAACGGAACGGCGGGCGGCACGGCGGAGGCCGGCCGGGAAAGTACCAGGAAAAGGAACTTCCGGATCGCCGTACAAGGCCGTACGGATCGACGGCCGCTGGAGCGGGCCTCCCCCCGATGGCAGGTCCGCTCCGGCGGTGAGCCGAGGGGCCGCGGTCATCAACCAGCCACCACCCGCGGCGGCGGGGGTGCAGACCATAGGCGGGCGACGCCCGCGACCCTTCAGCAGCTCCCAGATAACCGCGTGCCGGACTAACCGGAAAGACCCTGACCGCAAATCCGTACAACGTCGTACGCGGCTTTCACCGGACGCGGCAGCGAGCGCGGGTAGGGATATGGGCCACGCGGACGACGACCGCCCCGGGGCGATCCCAGACCGCGGGATGACAACCGTGCCGTGCCGTGAGGATCGCCCGGGAACACCCGGAGGCGGCAGTTTGGGCCATATCGTCGAACGGTATCCTTAGCCAGTCATCAGCCCACCGACACCGAACGCCGGTAATCCGGAACCCGACCGGCGGTCCGGCGCAGCGCGCCCCGACCGGCGGCGTCCCGGCGGCGGCTCACCCGACCGGAACGCGTCCGTCGCCCGCGCCCTGCGTTCCCAGGAGTCATGGTTGTCTTCTGACTGGTTGAACGAGCCGCTCTGGTTGGACGAGCCACTGGTGAACGCCCTCGACGATCCCGCCGTGACCGCGCTGCGGCAATGGTGCTCCCAGACCGAGACCACCTACCGCCTGGTCCGTTGGCTTACCGGCGGCCGGTCGTCGGCGATGGTCGGGGTGGTCCTCGAAGAGCATCCGCGCCATGGTGCGCGCCAGTTCGTGATGAAGCTGGACGTCGCCCCGGCCAGCGACGCGGGGCCCCAACCCGGCGAATTCGCGCGCCACTGGCGGGCGATCGCCGACGCCCCCAGGTTCGCCGAGCGCCACCTCGCCACACCCGTCCATCAGCCGGTCGCGGTCGGCGATGGACGATGGTTCGTCTTCCAACAGGTCGCGGGTGGCAGCCTTCGGGAGCTGGTCACGCTGCGCGCCCTGCTGGAGGCTGTCGTCCACCCGCGGCGGGCCGGGCGCCAGGGAGACTCCGGCAGCGGTCCGGCCGGTCTGTCAGGACCGGCCGGACCGGCTGAACCACGCCTGATGTTCGGACGGGCCCTGGCCGACGCCGCGGTCCTCGCCGACGTCTGCGGGGGGCTAGTCGGGTCGATCTTCGATGAGTGGGTGGGGCCTGCCCTTCTGCCGTCACTGGACGTGCCGACCATCCTTGCGCGTCAGCTCGCCGAGCGGCTCGCCCCGGGCAGCCGCCTGCGGCGCATCGCCGCGGCGTACCCCGGCCCCACCATCGACGCCGAAGGCGAGGACCACCCGCTGCCGAACCCGTTCGCGCTGGTCCTGGACCCATCGCGCACGGACGGTATTCGCATCCCGGCCTTCGTCGGGAAGGCCCACGGCGACCTGCACATCGAGAACATCCTGATCCCGTCCTCACTGCGCAACGTCGACAGGACGTACCAGCTGATCGACCTGTCGCGGTACGCGGCCGACGCCGTGCTCACCCGGGATCCCGTCCATCTGGTCCTGCACATCCTCGCCCGGACACTGTCGGAGCTGTCCGCGGCGCAACGCACCGCCGTCATCGATCTGCTGCTCGACCCGGAGCAGGACGGAGACCTCGTGCCGCGGTGGCTGTTCCTGCTCATCGACCGGGTCCGATCGGCGGCGGAGGACTGGGCACGCCAGGCCGGTCTGGTCGACCTGTGGCGCGACCAGATCCCGCTGTCCCTGCTGGCCGTCGCCCTGACCTGCCTCGGACGGGCATCCACCCGGCCGGAGGACCAGGGATGGTTCCTGCGGCTCGCGGCGAACAGCGCCGCGGTGTTCCTCGGCCGGCATCACCCCGACGGCCGGCATCACCCGGGCAGCCGGCATCCGGACCGGCCGCGCGGGGACTGGCACAACCCGGACGAGCGGCGCCCGGCGGAGACCGCGGCAACCGCGGCCGTCCCCCCTGAGGCGGCAGACCAGAAGCCCGCGGTCGTGCGGCCGTCCACGCCACAACGGCCCGGGCAATCCACGCCACAATGGCCGGGGCCGTCCGGGCGGTACGACTTCTTCATCTCGTACGCCCAGCCCGACGAGGCCTGGGCCGACTGGATCGCCTGGCAGCTGGAGGAGGCCGGTTACCACCTACTGTTCCAGGCGGGTGACGGAACGGACGGGCCGCCAAGGATCACGATGCGTGATGGCGCCCGGCACGCCCACCGGACACTCGTTCTGCTCTCCCCCGCCTATCTCTCCTCGGTCCATGAGCAGCGGGAGTGGTGGGAGTGGTGGGAGTGGCGGGCGGCCCTGGACGCGGATGACCCGACCGGGCCCGCGTGCAGACTCGTCACCGTCCTGGTCGAGGCCTGTGCCGTGCCGGCCGCATTCGATCAGGCCTCCTCGGCCCACGTCGACCTGTCCAACCTGGCCGAGGCCGACGCCCGGAAGACGCTCCTGCGGCGGCTGGCCGGGCGCTGAGAGAAGGATTGACGTTCCCGGCCCGCGTTGACGCCGACGACCGCGGCCCAGGGCGGCCGTCGGCGTCAAATCGTGCTCAACCCTCCACATTTCGCCGGGCCGCCGGGGCGGCTGATGCGGATCCGGGGCCGGCCGGGCCCGCCACGGACATCACCACCAGCAGCTGGTCCAAGGCGACGAGGTCGCCGGGCCGGACGAGTACTTCCTTGACGATCCCGGCGCCCGCCGCCGAGACGGTGTGCTCCATCTTCATGGCCTCGACGACAACCAGCGACTGCCCATCCGCCACGGTCATCCCCGGTTCGACCAACACCGCGGTCACCGTGCCCGGCATGGGGCTGCGCGCCTGCCCGCCGAGCACCGGCCCGGCCCCGGTGCCCGCCACCGGGATCACCTCGGCCAGGCCCCACGCCCCACCGTCGCGGCCAAGCCAGAGGATCCCGTCGGCGGGCTCCCACGCGTAGGCCCACCGGGTGGTGACCGCACCGATCGTGACGAGCAGCTCGTCGCCGAGCTGACTGACCGATGCGGCGACCGGCGGCCCGTCGGCGATCCGGACCCGGGCCGCATCGGGGGTGCCGCGCGCCGCGACCCGCAACGTCGACACCGTCCGCACCGCCCGCTCCCCGTCTCCCGGCTCCGCCCCATCCCCGTC
>NZ_CDXDOR010000187.1:0-7830 GCF_978021225.1 Frankia sp. CeTa3Moorea
GGTTAACCCTCAGTCGGGTGGGTTGATAGCTCTTTTCCTGCGGTGGCCGCCGGGGTCACGCCGGGCGGGAGCGAGGATGGGCTCGGGTTGGTCGGGTCGCTGCCGGTAGGGGAGCGGAATGTACTCGACCGACGGGCGGCCCGTCCTGGGCTGCGGGTAGAGCCGCATGAGTCTGCGCACCTCGTTGGGTAGGTCCGTGGAGGCGGTGAGGCCGAGTTCGCGGACGGTGCGCACGTCGATCGGGAAGTCGTGGGTCCACCTTCCCTCGGACAGCGTCCTGGCCAGCTGGTCGGCGCGGTCGGGCGGAAGGCGGCGGCGTAGGAGCCGGCCGGCGAACTCCTGGATCTGTCGCTGGGCCTTGCGGGAGACGTCGGTCATGATCAACGTCTTGTCGTCGATCTCGTTCACGTTCTTGCGAACCACGACGTCGAGGATCGACGCGACCGGCATTCCGCCGACCTGCGGATCGACCGGGCCGAGGACGGCCGACGGTGCCATGACGACGTGGTCGGCCGCCAGTGCGATGAGCGTCCCGCCGCTCATCGCGTAGTGCGGAACGAACACGGTGACCGGGCCGGGGTGGTCGGCCAGGGCGGATGCGATCTGCTCGGCCGCGAGGAAGAGGCCACCGGGGGTGTGCAGGACGAGGTCGACCGGCAGGTCGGGGTCGGTCAGTTCAATCGCCCGGATGACGGCCTCGGAGTCCTCGACGCTGATGAATCCGCCAAACGGGATCCCGAGGAACGCGAAGTTCTCCCGCCGGTGAATCATCGTGATCACACGTGAGTGGCGAGTACGTTCGAGTGCCCGCAGCGCCTGGCCACGCTGGAACGCGAGCGTGCGTTGCTGGATCAAGGGGGTGAGACTGGACAGGATGATGAACAGCCAGAGGATATCCAAGATCGTCATGCCCGCCGCTTTCTGTTGAGGTCTTCAGCCGCCCGCCGGTCAGCTGGGCCGGTCGGAGGGCGTGACCGTGACCTCCTGGCCGCTTCCGTCGCGCCGCAGACCGAGCGTGACCTGATGTCCGGGCGAGATGCCACGCAGTTCCGCGAAGAAGTCCTCGGCCGAGTTGACGGGCTTCCGGTCAAAGGTGCGGACGACGTCGCCAGGGGGACGCCGGCACGGTCCGCGGGGCCACCCGCGACGACGGCGAGGACGAGGGCACCACCGGTGACATCCAGGCCGAGTTGTCCGGCGATCCAAGGGTTTCTCGCGCGGCGAAGCTTTCTCACGCGGCGAAGGGGTAGGTCCGTGGTGGTTCGCCGCGATCCCAGCGGGTCGTCCGTTCGAGTGGTTCGACGGCCCGGGTCTCGTCGATATGGATGATCGCGTCGAACTGGTCGGCGGCCCGGGCACGGAAGTAGTGACTGTGCCGTTCGGTGCCGGGGCGGTAGATCACGCCGATGGCGCGTTCCAACCGGGCCGAGGTCAGTATCCGGGCGGCCCACTCGGCGGAGCCGAGGGGGACGAGGAACTCCTTCTCGCCTACCTTGTGGAACAGATCCTCCAGGCTCTCGGGAAGCGCCGGGCGGACCCGTTTACGGCCGGCCGGGGCATCCCAGTCGTCTGCGGCGGTCACCGTGCCGGTGTAGGTGGTGAAACCGATCAACCGGCAGTCACCCGGGTGCCGGATCCGTACCACCTGACCGAGAGTTATCTCGCCGCGGGCCGCGACTTCGGTCGCTGTGGCATCCCCGACGTGGGAGTTGTGCGCCCACAGCACGATCTTCGCCGGAGTATCGGACTGCCGGCGCAGATGAGTGGCGAGCGCGTCGAGGGTACCGGCCATGTGCCGGTCACGTAGGTTCCAGGAGGAGACCCGGCCGGAGAACATGGACCGGTAGTAGTCCGCCGCGGCCTTGACGGTCCGCGCGTTCTGCTCGGCGTAGAAGAAGTCGTCGGCGAGTGGCCCGCCCGGCCCGGTGTACTCGGCCGCGTGGCGCCGCAGGTCGACGAGCTGGTCGACGACCGCCTGTTCGCACGTCTCGCCCGCGCCGAACGCCGCGGCCTGGCCGTAGGCCTGGCCCTCGCCGCCGTAGTGATCGAAGCAGGCGTACCGTTCACGGGCCCGCCTGGCCGCAGCCGGGTCGACCCGGTCCAGGTAGGCGATGACCTCCTGGATGGAACGGTACAGGCTGTACAGATCCAGTCCGTAGAAACCGGCCTTGGCCCGTTCCTCGGCGCCGATCCGGTCGTTGCGCTCACGCAGCCAGCCGACGAAGTCGAGGACGACCGTGTTGCGCCACATCCAGGTTGGGAAACGTTCGAAGCCACGCAACGCCTCCTCGGCCGTCACATCCTCGCTGTGACCGCGGACGAACCGGTTCACCTGGTAGGCGTCCGGCCAGTCCGCCTCCGCCGCCACCGCGCAGAACCCCTTTTCCTCGATCAGCCGCCGGGTCATCGCGGCGCGGGCGGCGTAGAACTCGTGGGTGCCGTGCGACGCCTCGCCGATCAACACCAGGCTGGCGTCACCAACCAGATCGAACAGCCTGTCGCCGGCCGGAACGCCGTCCTGGACCGGCACCATCTCGGATCGGACGACGGCCGCATCCGTGCGGTACACCACGGTTCCCGCGGGAAGCCGGGACGTCGCCGCCGCGCGCAGCAGACTGCGCACCTGTTCATCGGTGGTCTGGGTGAAATCCCAGTAGGACTGCCCGACCGCAAAGAACGGCGACGGCGTCGTCGCACACACCACCTCGTCCGCCAGCGCCGTCAGCTCCCGGCAGGTGGAAGAGGGTGCCGCCGGCACGGCGACGACGATCCAGGCCGGCTGCAGTTGCCGCAACGCCTGGATGGCGGCCCGCATACTCGCGCCCGTGGCCAGGCCATCATCGACAAGAATGACGGTCTTGCCGGCCACGTCCGGTATCGGCCGGCCTTCCCGATAAGCCTGCTCCCGGCGCAGCAGCTCCCGGCCCTCCTGCTCCGCCACCCGCTGGATCACCTCCAGGGGGAGGTTCAGACCGCGGACCACATCGTCGTTGAGGACCAGCACCCCGCCACTCGCGATCGCGCCCATCGCCACTTCCTCGCGGCCCGGGACCCCGAGCTTGCGCACAACGAACACGTCGAGCGGAGCACCGAGATCCTTCGCAACCTCGTAGGCAACCGGCACCCCTCCCCGCGGGAGCCCCAGAACCAGCGCATCGGGGCGGCCCCGGTACTGCTCCAACAGAGCAGCGACCTGCCGGCCGGCATCCCCCCGGTCACGGAACAGACGATCCGACACGACGCTGCCCTCTGCCCACTCGGCGGCAAGATTCGCTTGATGCCCAGCACGGAGCGAGGGAAACCGTGTGTCCGTGGTCGGCCGGCCGGCGACGCCCGACCGGTCGGTCTCGCGGCCGGCCCGCTGCATTCACCGGAGCCCG
This sequence comes from Frankia sp. CeTa3Moorea, assembly GCF_978021225.1. Classification (NCBI taxonomy): domain Bacteria; kingdom Bacillati; phylum Actinomycetota; class Actinomycetes; order Frankiales; family Frankiaceae; genus Frankia; species Frankia sp. CeTa3Moorea. The sequence goes on from NZ_CDXDOR010000187.1 coordinate 3,381, forward strand.
CCGAGGGCGCGCGTCAGACCGCCGCGGCCGGCACCGGGGCGAGGGCGAGACCCGTCCCCGGCAGGGCGGCCCGCACCTCGGCGGCGAGCAGGTTCCAGTCCGTCACACGGGCCGAGGTCGAGCGGTAGGCCAGGCCGACGCGCCGGTGCGGCGCGGGCCGGCGGAACGTGGCGACGGCCAGGCCCCGCCCCTCGCCGACCTCGACTCCGACGGCGGCGGCGGGGACGAGGGTCAGCCCCAGGCCACCGGCGACCATCTGGACGATCGTCGACAGGCTCGCCGCACGCAGGGTAGAACGCTCCCGTGCCCCCGCCTCCCGGCAGACCTCGAGCGCCTGGGCCCGGAAGCAGTGCCCGTCCTCCAGCAGGAGCAGGTCCTGCCCGCCGATGGCGGCGACCGGCACGGCGGCGCCACCCGCCAGCGGGTGATCCGCGGGGGTGACGAGGACGAAGTCCTCGTCGTACAGCGGGATCTCGGCTGTCCCCGGCTCATCGGTGGGCAGAGCGAGCAGCGCGAGATCGAGCGCACCACCGCGCAGCTCCGCCAGCAGGGTGGCCGTCTGGGACTCCCGCGGCCGCAGCCGTGCCTGCGGCCACCGTTCCCGCAGCGTCGGCAGCAGCCGTGGGAGCAGGTAGGGGGCCACCGTGGGGATGACCCCGAGACGGATGTCACCGACCAGGGGCTCCCGGGCCCGGATGGCCAGTTCGCCGATGTCGTCGACGGCGCCCAGCACCCCCCGGGCCCGCCGGACGATCTCCTCCCCGAGTTCGGTGAGCAGGACGCTGCGGGTGGTGCGTTCCACGAGCTGGACGCCCAGGGTGCGCTCGAGCGCCGCCACCGCGCTGGACAGCGTCGGCTGACTGACATGCAGGGCCGCCGCGGCGCGGCCGAAATGCCGGTGATCGGCCACCCCGACGAGGGCGCGCAGCTGGGCCAGGGTCGGTTGCGGACTAGCCATAGATTGAGGCTATCAAAGTTGCGGAATTTTTCGATTTCTCTTCCGAGTGGCCGACCGTGACAGTGTGACAGTTGTGACAGTGGAGTCATCCCTGCGCGGCTTCTCGATCAACGAGGCCGTCGACGAGGCCGCCAACGAGGCCGCGGCCATCTACTGGGGCCGGTGTCACGGCTGTTCCACCGCACGCGTTCCTGATCGCTCTTGATATCCGTCTATGCCCGGAGGGTCCCATGTCCGAGAACCATGACGCAGTCGTGTACGACATGAATGCGGAGAGCGGCGGTGGCTGCCCGGTCGCGCCCGGTCGCGCCCCGCACCCCACCCAGGGCGGCGGAAACCGCGGCTGGTGGCCGAACCAGCTCAACCTGAAGATCCTCGCCAAGAACCCCGCCGTGGCCAACCCCCTCGGCGGGGAGTTCACCTATGCCGAGGCCTTCAGGACCCTCGACCTCGCCGCCGTGAAGCAGGACATCGCGGAGGTGCTGACTACCTCGCAGGCCTGGTGGCCGGCCGACTACGGTCACTACGGCCCGTTCATCATCCGGATGGCGTGGCACAGCGCGGGCACCTACCGCATCAGCGACGGCCGCGGTGGTGCGGGTGCCGGCCAGCTGCGTTTCGCTCCCCTCAACAGCTGGCCGGACAACGCGAACCTCGACAAGGCTCGCCGCCTGCTGTGGCCGGTCAAGAAGAAGTACGGCCAGAAGATCTCGTGGGCCGACCTGATGATCCTCGCCGGCAACGTCGCCCTGGAGTCGATGGGCTTCGAGACCTTCGGCTTCGCCGGCGGTCGGGTGGACGTCTGGGAGCCTGACGAGGACGTCTACTGGGGCCCCGAGACCACCTGGCTCGACGACGAGCGCTACACCGGCGACCGGGAGCTCGAGAATCCCCTCGCCGCGGTCCAGATGGGTCTCATCTACGTCAACCCGGAGGGCCCGAACGGCAACCCGGACCCGATCGCCGCGGCACGCGACATCCGCGAGACGTTCCGCCGGATGGCGATGAACGACGAGGAGACGGTCGCCCTGATCGCCGGCGGCCACACCTTCGGCAAGACCCACGGCGCGGCCAACCCGGACGAGCACGTCGGCCCGGAGCCCGAGGGCGCCCCCCTCGAGGAGCAGGGCTTCGGCTGGACGAGCACCTTCGGCACCGGCAGGGGCGGGGACACGATCACCAGCGGGCTTGAGGGTGCGTGGACGAACACCCCGGTGAGCTGGGACAACAGCTTCTTCGAGATCCTGTTCGGCCACGAGTGGGAGCTGGCGAAGAGCCCCGCCGGTGCGAACCAGTGGAAGCCCAAGGACGGTGCCGGTGCCGGCACCGTCCCCGACGCCCACGACGCATCGAAGAGCCACGCCCCCACGATGCTGACGACGGACCTCGCCCTCCGGTTCGACCCGATCTACGAGCCCATCTCGCGGCGCTTCCTGGAGAACCCGAGCGCGTTCGCGGACGCGTTCGCCCGGGCGTGGTTCAAGCTGACGCACCGTGACCTGGGGCCGGTCGCGCGCTACCTCGGCCCGGAGGTCCCGACCGAGACGCTGCTGTGGCAGGACCCGCTCCCGGCGGTGGCCCACGAGCTCATCGACGCCGCGGGCGTCGCCACTCTCAAGGGTCAGATCCTCGCCTCGGGCCTGTCGGTCTCCCAGCTGGTCTCCACCGCGTGGGCGTCGGCCTCGACGTTCCGCGGTGGTGACAAGCGCGGCGGCGCCAACGGTGCGCGCATCCGCCTCGAACCGCAGCGCGGTTGGGAGGTCAACGACCCCGACCAGCTGGCGGCGGTCCTGCGCACGCTGACGGGGATCCAGGAAGCCTTCAACGCCGCCCAGACCGGCGGCAAGCAGGTCTCGCTCGCCGACCTGATCGTGCTCGCCGGTGGTGTTGCCGTCGAGCGGGCCGCCGCGAACGCCGGCTTCGACGTCGAGGTCCCCTTCGCACCGGGACGTACCGACGCGTCGCAGGAGCAGACCGACGTGGAGTCGTTCGCGGTGCTCGAGCCGACGGCAGACGGGTTCCGCAACTACCTCGGGAAGGGCCACCGCCTGCCGGCTGAGTACCTTCTGCTCGACCGGGCGAACCAGCTGACCCTGAGCGCCCCCGAGCTGACGGTCCTCGTCGGTGGTCTGCGGGTCCTGGGTGCCAACTACCAGCAGTCGCCGCTCGGCGTCTTCACCGCGACTCCCGGGTCGCTGACGAACGACTTCTTCGTCAACCTGCTCGAGCTGGGCACGACGTGGAAGGCGACGTCCGAGGACGCGAACACCTTCGAGGGCCGCGATGCCGCCACGGGCAAGGTCAGGTGGACCGGCAGCCGCGCCGACCTCGTCTTCGGTTCGAACTCCGAGCTGCGCGCGCTCGCGGAGGTCTACGCGAGCGACGACGCGCGGGAGAAGTTCGTGCACGACTTTGTCGCGGCGTGGGTCAAGGTGATGAACCTCGACCGGTTCGACCTCGTCTAATCCTGGTTCACCTCGCCCGATCCTGACGTCCAGGTTGGCCCGTGCCGGGCCAACCTGGACGTCCCCGGTCCCCGGTCCCGAGCTCCCCGTTCCCGTACCGAGCGTCGGCCTCACCACTGGCGCACTCGCCGTACTCGCCGTACTCGCCGTACTCGCCGAGATCTCCCTCACCGCCGCCGCCGCGCTCGGGAAGAGCGATAGCGTGCGCGCCGCCAGCCTGCATCTGGACACGCCTGGCGACTGGCCCACGCGCCCACCCGAGGCACGGGAGAAACCCTCGGCATCCGGTCCCCTCGCTCCCCTGCTGCTCTATACCCAGGCCTGGGCCGGCGACCGCCACGGTTCGGCGCACCGGCTGCCGTTGCACCGTTCATCGGGCACCATCACCGGGTCCGACGGTCAGGTGGTGGCCGCGGTGTCACCGGCGCTGAGCCGGATACTGCCCACCAGATCGGCCACCCAGGTGATGTCGATGGACGTGACCTTCGTCCGTTCCCTCCCCCTCGGCTCCCTCCCCCTCGACGCGGAGGCCGAGGCGGCGGTCACCGTGCGACGCGTAAGTCGACAACTCGCTGTAGCCGACTCCGAGATCGGAACGGCGGGATCCCGCCCGAGCGTGCTCGCGCGTTTCCTCGTCTCGCGCATCACCGTCCGCTGACCCCTTCGAGGACGCGCTGGTCAACGCCCGTTCGAGGGACTGGACGGAGCGGGGACCGCAGCAGTCCGGTCGAGCGCGCCCGCACCTGAGCCGAGTCGGTCAGGTCGACATTTTTATTAACTCTGCGTAACAGAATGCGGAATACAACGTGGTCCTTCGCCGCCCCGGACCGGAGGGCCACCCCTATTGCTGCCACAATGCGACTTCGTAAGCACGGTTCGTAGCCAGACCGCACCAAAGACCACTAACCGCACATCCAACATTGCAGTCCGGAGTCGGGGGAATGCCAGGTCCCGGACAGCGCGATCATCAGGGGGATCAAGAGATCATGACGTTAACGCATCCGACCGAGACGCCGACGAGCCGGAT
>NZ_CDXDOR010000188.1:0-2933 GCF_978021225.1 Frankia sp. CeTa3Moorea
ACCCACCCCCCACCGACTGACCCCAACATGCGGCAGGCCCCCCGCACCGGATCCGGTGCGGGGGGCCTGTTCCTGTAAGCGTCTAGCAAGCGGCTACGGGCGTGGGGTCCGGGGGACGAGACCGATGCCACGGATCACTCCGCCGCTGGCCCGCAACATGGCCTCGTGGCATAGGGCGCACGCCAACGCCGTTTCTCTCCCATCGGAGACGATCACCAGTGCGGGTGCGGCACAACGGGGTGTCTCACACGTCGGCACGTCGCTCATCGCGCGTCCCCCGGTCCGGCCGTGACCAGATGCGCCCGTGTCTGCCTGCCGTAGCGCACGGTGAACCCCAACGCGTCGAGCGTGGCCGCTACCGCGTAGGTCAGCACATCACCCACCCCGGCCGGGACGGGCCGATTCGCCGTGGGGATGGTGGCCATCCGGGGATGGGTAGCCCACCCCAACGCCACCCCCCGGTACGCACCCGTGCGCACCGGGACAAGCAGGACCCCGCCGGTTGCCTCCCGCCCGGTAGTGTCCGCCACCGGCACCCCCGCCAGCACGAGCGCACGCGCTACCCGCACCGTGAGCAGCGCGGTAGCGTCCCGGGTCGCGCGCACCCTCCCCCCATGGTCATCGGTGAGCCGCGCGACCTGTTCGGACCACAGGCGATTGAACGCGAGATCATCCGGTGCGGAACGGCTCGTCAGCGTCCCGTCCGCCGCTACCACCCCGTAGCCGACGGCGCTACCGGGATGGTCATCCCCCGCCCGGACTGCGTCATACCGGTCCGCCCACGGGCCAGCAACCACCCGCCCGTCCACCACCGTCCAAAACGCCGGAACCAACGCCCGATCATGGCGGGCACGCGGTCCGCGCGTCGCATCCTGCAAGGGATCGGTGCGCCCCGCATGCGGCACGGTCGGCACCCACCCGCCGGACGCGAGGGGACCGTCCGGGACGGTCGGCGCGTCGTTCCCGGCGGTCGGGAACGGAAGCGGACGGAAGACCAGCGCGACGTGATGCCGGTCCCCACGGAAGTCCCGGTACACCGCACCGGACGGCAGATCAGCGCACGCGGCCATCAAATCATCCGGATCCGCACCGGGCAGGATCATCAGATGCCGGTCACCGGTCGACGCGGGAAGCACGTAGGCCAACGGGCGGTCGTCATACGGGGTGCGCTCGTCATCAGGCACGATAGGCATGGGTCTTCGACTCCTGCTGGATTCAGGGGATGGGGATCAAGGCCCCGGGTTGGCGTTGGCCCGCCAACCCGGGAGCCGCTTACAACGGCCGGTCCGGCCGTCCGGTCATGGGGACCGTGCTTAGGGGACCCCGCTACGGGGTCGTGGGGGGCATGTCCGCCGTGCCCCTCGGGTCCACGCGGGTGGGGGGTGGGGTGACCAGCGCGTACCGGGCAGGGATCATCCCGCCACCCTGACCGAGACCACCGTGCGCAGCTCGGGTCTTCACCACCACGCTCGCGGCTTCCCATTTTTTCACCCGTGGGTACACCCACGAATAGGACATGCCGGTGTCGGCGCACAGTTCTTTCACCGTCCGTCCCTCGGGTGTGGCGAGGGACCGCCGAAGCACGGTTTCCGGGTCCGGTAGAGCCGGTATTTCCTTGCCCGTGCCTTCCCAGTCGAACCGCGCCACACTGTGATCTCCGTAGCGGACAGGTAGCCGCAGAATCAGAAGCGGAAACGCGGTGCGGATCATGGTCCGTAGGGCCTCAAAGTCTTCGTCCGCTTCCGCTTCCGTCCACCGTGCTTCTATGTCCTGCGTCAGCGTCCGTGGGTCGGCGGGGATATCCAAGGCAGACAGCTTTGTCTGTAGTTCCTCTATCTTCGCTGTGATCGGCTTCATGGCCCGGTCGACCCGGGCCACCGTCCATGCCCCTGTTTTCTCCGACAATTCGTCTGCTTGCTTATTCCAATGGGCAAGCTCGCTTTCTGTACTGAGACGTTCGCGGTTCGCGGTGTCCGCACGCTCGGCAATGTCCGCCGCGAATCGCGGATCCGACAGGCGTGCGATCACCGCTGTCCGTACGGCATCCTCCGCTACCCGCGCGTCAATGTAGTTACCGCATCCGATCGCCACGTCGACGTGGCAACGGTAGGCCCGTTTCACCTTCCCGTCCGGGTAGGGTGGTAGATGAACGTTCTTCCGGCCGTACAGTTTTGAACCGCACGGGCAGCGCAGCAGACCCGACAGGACGTGCCGCTGTCCCGCCGGACGGCCCGGCCGCCGCGAGGCCAACAGCGCGCACATCAGCCTCCAATCCTTCTCGGACACCACCGGGTCGAACCCACGGCGATTCCCGACCGCATCACCCTCCACCATGATGACACCCGCCAACGCCGGACGGATCAGCGTGTTTACCAGGGTTTTACGTGTCCACAGATTACCGTTCACCGTACGCACCCCACGCCGGTTCAACTCCGCAGCAAGCGGGGCCACCTTGATTTCACCGGCAAGCAAACGCCGGTAGCATTCCCGGACCACCGCCTGTTCCGCGTCTAGCACCGCCCTCTCCACCGGCGTACGGAGATCGCCCGGTTCCCACCCCGACGGGGCAGGAAGAAACCCGGGCATCCCAAAACCCCGACCGCCACCATGCGGATTACGCCCACGGGCCGCTTTCCGCCGGTTTCCCCTACGCACCCGCTCACTGATCTTGTCGGACTCAGCGGCGGCATCCACCATTTCTTTGCGGAAAATCCGCCTGCCTTCCGCCGTATTCAGATCATACTCTCCAGCGGACGACCAAATAAGCCGTCCTGCCCGTGCGGCTTCGACAAGCCGCTCACCCTCCATAATCTTGCGGGAAAACCGGGTCACATCAAGAACCCACACCCCCTGAGCTTCCCCGCTTTCCAACCGGGCCATAAGCCGGTCCCATTGCGGCCGGGCAACCTTCGGGTTCCACGCGCTTTTCGCAT
>NZ_CDXDOR010000188.1:3466-8301 GCF_978021225.1 Frankia sp. CeTa3Moorea
ATATCCGGCCCAGCACACCACCCCGCCGGGCGATGTCCGTCTTACCCATGTCGATCTGTTCATCGACGTTGATCACAGAGCCGTCGTCACGGTACGACAGCCGACCGTAGACGTCGATCACCGGCCGGTCGTCGTCACCGCTGTCCGTCCCGCCTGCAAGCGGTCCCTCTCGCGTCGTTGCCATGTCTCGATATTAGAATCGTCCCCAGCCTCTGGACGCGGACCCTGGCCAATGTGACGATCGGTCTGTCCGGCCGCGACGTCGCCGAACGCGGACGGGCGGCGCTCGCGGAGGTCGGGCTGGCCGGGCGGGAACAGTCCTGGCCGGTGACCCTGTCCGGCGGTGAGGCACAGCGGGTCGCGCTCGCCCGGGCGCTGGTCCGGGAGCCGGACCTCGTCATGCTCGACGAACCGTTCGGGGCCCTCGACGCCCTGACCCGGATCAGGATGCACGCCCTGCTCCAGCAGCTGTGCCGTCGTCACCGGCCGGCGGTGCTGTTCGTCACGCACGACGTCGACGAGGCGATCCTGCTCGCGGACCGGGTGCTCGTCCTCACCGAGGGACGGCTCTCCCTCGACGTTCCGGTCGATGTGGCGTCCCCTCGGCGACGGACCGACCCCGCCTTCGACCGGCTGCGTTCCACGCTGCTGGCCGAGCTCGGTGTCGACGAACTCGCCGAAGGCGATCACTGACCCGCCGCCGTCGAGCGGGCGATCTCGGGTCCGGTGGTCTGCGCCAGCAACGGCATGGTCGACGCGATGACGGCGAGGGAGGCGACGAGTCCGGTGATGACGAGCAGGTAGTACCCGGCTCCGGGTGGATGGAGGGCCTCGTCGAGCTGCGCGCGCAGGAAGAGCTGGGCCGCGAGCAACCCGGATCCGGCGGAAACGGCGGCCGTGAGCATGAGCGGGGCGACCGTTTCCAGGATGACAACATGCCTCAGCACCGTGAGTGGCGCGCCGGCAAAGCGCAGGAGGCTGAACGGGCGTTTGCGGTCGGCCAGGCCGCTGGCGACGCTGACCACCAAGCCACAACCGGCGATGGGCAGGCTGGTGAGAATCACGACGTCCGCCAGCCGCCGGTAACTGTCAAGATGCCACGAGCTCTGGGCGTCGGCCTCCGCGAAGGTCACGGGCGGAAACGTTCTCGGGTAGGCGATTCCGAGGATGGTACGGACCCGTTCGACCGCAGCCGTCGACCCGTCCGTGGCGACGACGATCTCCTCGAGGGGAAGCCGGTCCAACTCGGTGACGGACGTCCCGGCCGCCGGCCACGTGGTGTCGGCCATTGGCGAAGCCACGTCGACCACCGAGCCGCCCACGCGGAGCCGGATGGTCACGGCCTCGGCGCCGGCCGGGCAGCGACCGAGCGTCGGGACGCGGGCAAGCTGGGCACAGGAGACTAGTTCGGGCGGCAGGTATTCACGCGGATCGGAGCCGGGAGCGGCGTGGATCAGCGCGATCCCCATGACGCCTGAGGCCGAGGCCAGCGCTCGAGTCGTGGCGGAGGGGATCGAGCTGGTCGTGTTCATCGCGGCCGGGCCGTCCCTCAGCGTGGCGACAACGGTCGCGTCGCCCGCGGCCTGCCCACCGGTAGTGCCGCCGTTGTACGCGACGATGGTGGTGATGATCCCGGTCGCGCACGTGCTGACGAACAGGGCGAGCACCAGCCCGCCGATCGCGCGAAAGCCCGCCTGAGGGTTGTCGGCCAGACGACGCGCGGCGATGAGGGTGGCCGCCCGCCTGGCGCGTCAGGCCATCAGCCGGGCGCTGGCCATCGTCAGCCAGGGTCCGGCGATGATCATCCCGGCCATGGTCACCAGGATCCCGGCCAGGAAGACGACGGCCTGGGTGTGGGTGCTGGTCTTGGTGTCCGCGCCGATGTCGTTGACGTAGGCGAAGTAGCCGAGTTCGGCGAACCCGGCCAGTAGCGGGATCACGCGCCACGCGCGGGGCGGGCGGGGGGTCGCGCGTCGGGTCACTCCCAGCGGAGAGATGTTCACCCGACGCAACGCGACACGGGCCGCGACAGCGGCCGCGATCGGGATGCCGAGCGCGACGAGAAGCACGTCGGGCAGGCGCAGTGACAGGTCGGCGGTGAAGAACGCCTCGCCGGTGAACGGAATCCGCGCCAGCGCCGGGCGCAGTGCGTAGAACAGGCCGAAGCCGGCGGCCACTCCCGCGGCGGCGGCGACACTCGACTCGACGCCGGAGATCACCGAAATCTGGCGGGGCGTCGCGCCGATCAGGCGCATCGCGGCGAAGCGCTGCTCCCGGCGCGCGGCGGACAGCCGGGTCGCGGCGCCAATGAAGATCAGCACCGGCAACAGCAACGCGGCGATCACGACCGCCAGGATCAGCGTGATGCCGTTGGAGTTGATGCCGACACCGAGCGCGCAGGCGCCGACGCAATCGCTGGGCGTCGTCGTGCTGATCCGGTTGACCAGGTCGACGCCGTCCTGGTGGGAGAGGTCCTCGACGCGGTGGCCGATGACGATGATCAGCGAGTTCGGCGCCGGCAGGGCCGCCGAGCCGATCGTGCCGACGAGGGTGCCGGGGTAGCGGTCGCCGAGCTGTGCCGCGGGGGTGTCGCGCAGCAGTTTCGCAAGAGCGGGTGAGGCGTAGAACTCCCCCGGACCGGGGAGCTCCCCGATGCCGGGCGGGACCGGGGAGTGGGGGCCGGTGGCGGCGACGTCGACCCGCCCGATCTGTCGACCCCGGTAGTAGTCGGCGCGCAACCGCCACCACAGCGGGTCGGCCCCGACCGCGCCGTTTGCGGCGGCGGGCCGCGTCGACGCGCCCGGACCGCCCTGCCGGTCCGGCGAGCCCTGACTGCCCGGCCCGCTTGAGACGGCCGGCGGGGCCGGTGCGGCCGATCCGGGGTAGGCGGTCTCGAGCCAGGCGTAACGGGAGTTCTGGGTGCTGACGGCGTTGAGGCCGGCCAGCGTGGTCAGCGGCAGGCCCACCGCCGATCGCCACCGCGATCGCGATGAGGGCCAGCCGGGCGACGGCATCCCGTCCGCCGGCCAGGGTGAGCCGAAGGCCGAGTCGGATCACGAGACGACCAGCTCGCCGGAGGTCACCCTGCCGTCGCGGACGATGATCTCGCGGTCGGCATAGGCGGCCACCCGGGGATCGTGGGTGACCAGGACGACGGTCGTGCCCTGATCGCGGGCCGCGGCCACCAGTAGTTCCATCACCCGCTCGCCGGTGCCGGTGATGTCCGCGACTGAGCGGAAGCTGTCCTCTTCCCCGAAGGGCTCCGACGCCTCGCGCCAGTCGGGCGGCGTGACGCCGAGCTGCTCGCCCAGCAGCACTACGAAGATCTTCGCCTTCTGTTGGCCGAAGCCCGGAAGCGCCGCGACCCGCTTGAGCAGCACCTTGCCATCGGTGGCAGTGGTCCACAGCCGCGCGGCATCCCCGTCGTACTCGTCGACGATCAGGCGGCACAGCGCCTGCACTCGCTTGGCCATCGACCCCGGAAACCGGTGCAGCGCCGGCTGCCGCGAGAACACCGCCCCAACGCATCCGCGTCGTAGTTCGCCAGCTCCTCCGCGTCCAGCGGCCGGCCGAGTCGCAGCGTCAGCTCATATGGCGCCACGAACGCCCGCTCCAACGGGATCCGCTGGTCCCGGCCAGTCCCGGAAAGATGGAGTGATGGATAAGGTGATCAAGCAGACTCGCGAAGGACCCTGCGCACGATCTCTTCGACCTGGTCCACGGTCACCACGGACGTCTCAGGACTCTCCAGCGCCCGCGTGAGGATGCGCCGGACCAGGGCCGAGGTTGGAATGTGCTCGGCGGCCGCGCGAGCCTTGAGAGCGTCCGCCAACGATGTGGGCACCCGTACCGAGACGACGGCCTGCTCGGACTCCACCGCCTCCGCCTCGGCGGCTTCGGCCTCCTCAGCCGCGTACTCGGCTCGGATTGCCTCCCGCCGGGCACGTCTGGACGGATCAGTCATTGTCGCCTACTCCCTCCAGGTAATCGCGAAGGTCGCTCCCCCGGGTCTTCCAGGCGGTGATCCCGGCTTGATCAGTCGGATCGATGATCACAGTCAGCACGAACCCGGCGTTACGCGAGTAACCGATCAGGCGAGCCGCGCCTATCCTGCTCTTCGGGTCGGGGTCGCGAAGGATCCGTCTCGGGTCCCTGGCCGCCTCCAAGGTCCACTCGGGCTCGATGTCCGTCGCGCCAAGGTAGCGATCGGAACGGTGCCGGATGTACTCTGCGTCGTCCCGGTCCCACCACAGGCCGTCCACCACAACTTACAGTGTCACACAGCTACTTACCTACGCGCCGGGCGACACCCAGATGATCACCGGCCCGGCAACTGCCTGAGCCGACGGGTACATCGGTCGCCCTGGGGATTCGGTTTGACCTTGCCAGCCGCGATAGGGATGAACGATGTTCGCCTTACTCCATCCGCAGCTATCGACCGACTGCCCGGAGAGCAAGATTCTGCACCACCGTGGGCAGTAGAAGGTGCTCAGCCTTGAGGACTCGTTCAGAAAGGCTCTCAATGGTATCGCCTGGCAGGACGGGGATTTCATGCCTGGCGATAACACGACCTTCGTCATACTCCGCGGTGACGATGTGGACCGAAGGGCCTGTGACACGGTCGCCGGAAGCCAGTACGGATTCATGAACAGCCCTGCCGTACATGCCCTTTCCGCCGTGCCGGGGAAGTAGCGACGGATGTATGTTGATAATTCGACCAGCGTACGACTCCAGTGTACGAGGGCCGATCTTCTTCAGATAGCCCGCGGTGACGACCAAGTTGATCTGGTGCTCGCGCAGTAGAGCGCATATGGCCACGTCGAGCCGGGCCGGAT
>NZ_CDXDOR010000189.1:0-7762 GCF_978021225.1 Frankia sp. CeTa3Moorea
ATCAGCCCACCCACCAGCACGGCCAGCGCCATGTACAGCAGATACTGAGCTTTAAATTTCGGGGTCAGGGCGGTTTTCTGTAGCTGTCTACCAGCGGGTTTGGGGCGGGTAGACCGGTTGTATGAGGTACGCGACGGGTGGCGGGTTGACGCCCGCCGATCAGGTGGAACGTGAACGGGTCCGGTTGGCCGCGGCCAGCCGGTTCGCGGCGGGGGCGAGCCAGGCCGAGGTCGCCCGGGAGTTCCGGGTGACTCCGAAGACCGCGAGCCGCTGGCACCACGCGTGGGAGACCGGGGGTGAGGCCGGGTTGCGGTCGGCCGGGTCGGGGTCACGGTGCCGGTTGGATGATCGGGACCTGGCCCGGTTGGAGGCGATCCTGCGCCGCGGTCCCGGACCGTACGGCTGGGATGATCAGCGGTGGACGTTGGCCCGGATCGCCCAGGTGATCGAGCGGGAGTTCGGGGTGTCCTACACGCTGGCCGGGGTGTGGCTGCTGTTGGACCGGCACGGCTGGTCGTGTCAGCTTCCCGCCCGCCGGGCGGTCGAACGCGATGACACCGCGGTCCAGACGTGGACGGAGCAGGAGTGGCCGGCGGTAAAAAGACCGCGGCGACCCAGGATGCCTGGGTCTGTTTCCTCGACGAGACAGGGCAGAGCCTGAGGCCGCCACGGGCACGGACCTGGGGTCGACGTGGGCGAACACCGGTGGTGCGGGTACCCGGCCGGGGCGGGTCCGGGCGGGTGAGTGTGGTCGCCGATGGTCTGCTACCGGCCCGGGTGGCGGCCACGGCTGCTCTACCGGGCCCGGATCTGGCGTGGTCGTCCCGGGGAGCGCAAGGGCATCGGCTGGGGGTCGCCGTAGTACTCGCGAAAAATCGGGCGGATATGCCTGTGGCCTGTGGTGACGCCGCCTTACGCCCGGCGTGGCGGGCTGGAGAGCGCCTCGGTGGCCTGGTGCACGGCGGCCAGGCCGGGTTTGACGTAGCGCTGGACGGAGCGCAGTGACGTGTGCCCGGTCTTCGCCATGATCACGTTGGCGGAGGTGTTGGCGTCGCCGAGGTGGGTGGCCGCGCTGTGGCGGCGCTGGTGGAGGCGTAGTCCGTCACCGTGCTGGCCGAGCAGGGTCCGGGCGCGGTCGTAGCCGAGCCGGGCCCGGCCGGTGTCGGGGCACAGGTCGCGTCGGTCGGTGGTCGCGCGGCGGTGTGGGCCGGGCCGGTGGTCGGAGAGGAACAGTGGGCCGCGGGTCCGGCCGGCGATGAGCCGGGGTAGCAGGTGGGCGGTGTCGGTGCCCCAGGTGATCCACATGGTGTCGCCGCCCTTGACGACGACTCGGGCTTGTTTGTTGGGCAGGTCGAGGTCCTCGATGTTGAGCGCGAGGACGGCGGAGGCTCTGCTGGCGGACTCGTAGAGCATCCGCCACAGCGTCTTCTCTCGTAGGGGGACGTCGCGGCGTCGGCAGAGCCGGTCGATCCGGGACCGGGCCACGGCCTTGGTGTCGTCCGCGGGTTCGCGGCGCCGTTCGGCGGCCGCCGGCACCGTCGGGGTGGTCCAGTGCCGCCGGCTGGCGCACCAGCCCAGCCAGGAGCCGACCGCGGCGCGGTTGCGGTTCCAGGTCGCTGGTTTCGCTGCGGCCCACAACTCGGTCAGCGCGGCGCCGACCTCGTCGTCGGCGACGTCGGCGAGCGCCCGGTCCGGGCCGAGGAGCTCGGCGACTCGGTCGAGCACGTTCGTGTAGGCGCGCAGGGTGTGCGGGTTGTCCCGGATCGCCGGGGCGTCGAGGAAGGCGTCGATGGCGGCGCGCACCGTCGGCCCGCCCGCCGGGCCGGGTCCGGCCCGGCGGGCGTCGAGCTTCGTCACTGTCGCTGCCATCAACGCTCCCGCCACGGTCGAGCTACCGGATAACGCGCACGAGTCGCGTCCCGGCGGCCGCGCGGTTCGCGCTGGCCACCAGCCCCCGGTGTGGATCACCTTACCGGATAATGGTCCATTATCCGGTAGAGCGGCGGAGCGACGCGTCCAGCTGACGGATCAGTTCTCCGACCCGCCCGCCGCCGCGCGGGGCGACCGGGTAGCGCCGTAGTACGTCCACCACCACGGGACACGCGAGGATCCGCGCCTGCGCGAGGTGGTCGGCCCCGACGGTGGGATCGTCTCCGGCGGCGAGTTCGAGCGCTCGTGCGGCGTGAGCTGCCGCTCCGAGGATGTGCTTGACCTGAGTGGCGTGCGCCAGGGGATGAAGGAACGCCGCGCCGACCGCGTGGCCGGCCGCGCGCGCGGCGTCGCTCGCCGCGACCTGTCCCGCGTCGCGGGTCTCCTGAGCCGCCCGGTGCGCGGCCCACGCGCTGTCCCGCATCACCTGGGTCCGCTCGGCTCCCCGCGCGAACGCCCGCGCGGCGTCGAGCGCCGCTCGTGGGCGCCGATCGCCAGAGCGTTCACGTTCAAAGATCGCCAATGCGGGTTGTGCGCACGCCGCCGTGTAGCCGACGACCGCGCGGAGTTCGGACCGGTCGAGTTCGATCGTCGTGGAGTCCTCCGCCACGGCGTCATCCTCGCGCGCGGCGAGCCGGCCAGGGAGCACGGGGACATCCGCGCACCGGAAGCGGACCATCGCACCGGTCAGAACAAGGTGTCGCGCATCCGCAGTGGCCGGTACCCGGTCGGGCCGAGCTGTGCCAGCTCGCCCTCGATGTCCACCTCGATCGCGCCGAAGAAGTTGATGTTCTCGCTGTGCGTCGGGGAGATGTGCGTGAGTACCTCGTTGTCGATGTGCCGCCCGGTCGCGCGCAGCGAGTCCACCGCGAGCCCGTAGTACTCGGTCGTCCAGGTCACCACGGCGTTGGTGACCAGGGTCAGGCACCAGGCCTGTTCGGTCTGGGCTTCGAGGTGGCGGGCACGCACCGTGCCCTCGTGGGCGTAGAGCAGGTCCCGTTTCAGCGCGTGCAGTGACTCGCCCTTGTTGAGCTGGCGGGAGATCTTGCGCCGGTACGCCGGGTCGGACAGATAGCGGGCGGCGTAGATCGTGCGCCGCAGCGCCCCGTACTCCTTGAGCGCCGCCGCGAGGGCGTTCTGCCGGCCGGACGCCGAGAGCTTGCTGACCAGCAGCGAGGCGGTGGCGTGCCCGAACTTCAGCGACCCGGCCAGGCGCAGCAGGTCATCCCAGTGCCCGGCGATCAGATCGAGGTTGGCGCGCCGCGTCAGCAGCGGCCCCGCGAGCGGGAACGCCGTGCTCACCTCGGTTTTCGAGCCCGTCCGACAGAGGGCGATCTTCCCCAGGTCCCGGATGCGGGGTGAGAGCTGCAACCCCAGCAGGTCGAACAGGCCGAAGTTGACCAGCGTGACACCGTGCGTGTCGGTGGCGTGCTCGACGATCGGGATGTCGGTGGCGTTGCCGAGGATCTCGTCGAGCACGTAGTGCGCCTCGCGCCTGGTCGCGACGATGACCTTCGTGCCGTAGGTCGTGTGCTGGTCGGTCACATGCGTGTACGTCGACAGCCCCTCGTGGGCGAAGTACCTGCTCAAAGCCCTGGCGGTGACGGACTTGCCGCGGGTGGGGAACCGCTGCCCGTCGCTGGAGGACAGCGTGCCCGTGCCGAAGACCGAGGTCAGCGGCAGCTTCTGGTGGTAGCCGATGAGCGTCAGGTTCGCCGCGCGCAGCGTCTCCTCCCGCACGTACCACTCCGCGGTCCAGGCCAGGACGTCGTAGGAGATGCCGCAGGCGTCCGCCATCCGGGTCAGCCCAAGGTTGGTGGCCTGCGCGATCAGCACCGCGATCAGGTTCCGTTTCACCTCCGCGGTGCGGGTCTGCTTGCCACCCGCGTGAGTGAAGCAGTCCAGGAACCCGGTGCGCTGGTCCATCTCGATCAGCAGCGCCACGATCGGCGCGAACGGCAGCATCGCGGTCAGCTCGGCCTTGAGCGCCACCGCCTCGGCCGGGACGTCCTCCGCGGACAGCGGGGAGATCACCAGGTCACCCTCGGCGTCCAGGCGAACCGGGCCGCCGGCGGCGAGCGTCCGCTCCAGCTCACCCAGCGCCACGTGTAACTCGTCCTCGACCTCCGCCAGCCCCCGGGCGGCGTCGGCGGGTTTGCCGACCAGCCGGCAGAACTCCACCCGATGATCGGCCCACTTCTCCGGGGTGAGCAGGTAGGCGGCCGGGTCGGAGTAGCGGCGCGAGCCGGGCACGAACACATCCCCGGTGCGCAGCCCGTCGCGTAACGCCAGCAACGTGCACAGTTCCCAGTAGTGCCGGTAGGCGGTGACGTCGTCCGCCTTGATCGCGGTGTCCAGGTAGCCGCGCCAGCGAGCCGGAACGAAACCGCTCGGCGCGCCCCGCGGGACCTTACGGGCGCCGGTGGCGTTCAACTCACGCAGAATGTCCACCGCTGTGAGCAGGTCAGTCGCGGCGGTGCCGCCGGCGAACGTCACCGCCTCCAGGACCTGGGGGGTGAACCGCCGCAGGTACCCGTAGGAACCGTCCAACGCCGTGAGGTGCCCGTGATCGCGCGGCAGCGGTGGCAGGGCGGCGGCCCGCGCGGCCCGCAGCCGCTCCCACCCGACCTTCTCCCCGCGGATCAGCCCACCCACGTCCTCATCCGAGATCGCCGGGTCAGCGACGATAGCCAGGACCGCGTCCAGCAGCGCCTGACGCTCCTCGCCGGCCTTGCCACGCTCGACCAGCTCATCGCGCATCCTGTGCGCGGCCCCGCTCTCCCGCGCCGAGACCGCCTGATCGAACAGCTGCACGACCTCGTCCAACACATCCGTCACCGACTGCGCCACCACGGTCAGCAGGATCGGGTACCGACGCTCCGGCTCCCGCCGCGCCAACGCCTGCGCCGTCAGCCGGCGGCCCACCGCGGCCAGAAACCGCCGCCGCTCCGCCGGCAACACCGACAAGTCCAGGGCGTGCGCGCCCATCCCACGCAGGAACATCAACTTCGCGATCTCGGCCTTCACCGCCGCGGGCGACGCCTCCACCGGCCCCGTACCCAACCACCGCAGCCGGGTCATCCCGATCACCGGGTCGGTCACCAGCAGCCCGTCCAGCCCAGCGCGGCGCTCATCGGTGAACTCGTGCGCCAGCCGGTCGAACGTCTCCCGCCGCGCGACATCCCGGGCGTGCCCGACCCGCTTCACCACCGTCACCGGCCCCGGCCGGATCACCTTCGCCGAGATCAGATACTCACAGGCCAGCCGGAACAGCAACGTCGGCGAGTCGTGCTCCATCGCCCGCGCCAAAAGAAACTCGTCCAGCTCCTTCAGCTCCAGCGCGGTCGGCACCCGCCACCCCAGATACCGCGCAGCCAGCCGCAGATGATCCGTGCGTGTCTTGGCCCGCCGCCCGTACGAGCCGATCACATCCGGGTCGACGGCCAACCGCTCAGCCAGCCGCAGCACCGCCGCCCGCGGCGCCGACGTCACGTCGTCCGGCACAAACCCCAACCACGGCAACGTGCACAAGGCGACCGCAAGCCCCAGCCGGTCCGCTGGCCCTCGGCCCCGACCGGGATCGAGGAACGCCAGGTCCGCGGGAGTCAACGTGAAAAACCGGAAAAGATCCTCCCGGCCGATCTCCGGAAACCGACGCAGCCCCTCCAACTCCTCGTCCGCGAGCGTCGGAACGACCACCCAGCACCCTCCCGCCAAAACCCGAAGATCCCCTGGTCAGGAGCCTACTCACCCCATATCCGCCCGATTTTTCGCGAGTACTACGGCGACCCCTATTACGGCTCCTTCTACAAGTCGATGTTGTATCCCCTCCTGAAGTACCTCAACCGCAAGCTTGTTGCATGGGCGACGCGGAAGTACAAGCGGCTAAAACGCCGAGAGCGGCGGGCGACGGAATGGCTGCGCGAAATCGCGCGTCGGGAACCTGGCCTGTTCGCGCACTGGCAGTTCGGCGTTCTCCCCTGACCGCTGGGCAATGGGAGCCTGCTGCGCGGAGACGTGCACGGCAGGTTCTGCGAGCTGCGGCGGGTGAGATCCCCGCCGCCGACTCTCCCGGTAGTGCACTGTGTGACCGAGAAGCAGGCCCGGTATGTGCGGGCCAAGCTGGCGGAGCGAATGAGAGAGGTCGGGCTGCGCCTGCACCCCGACAAGACCAGGATCGTGTACTGCAGGGACGGAAACCGGCGTGAGGTCTACGGCAACACGTCGTTCACGTTCCTCGGCTACACGTTCCGGGCAAGAGGCGCCTGCAAAAAGGACGGGCAGATGTTCTCCAGCTTCCTGCCAGCGGCGAGCCGGGACGCCCTCAAGAAGATGGGGGGCGTGGTCCGCCGATGGCGGATCAACCTGCGCACGACCGAGGATATCACGGCGCTCGCGGAGTAGCTGAATCCGGTCGTCCGCGGCTGGATGAACTACTACGGGCAGTTCTACCGCTCCGAGCTGTATCGCTTACTGCAACGCATCAACACCTACCTAGTGCGATGGGCCAGGCGGAAGTTCAGACGTCTGAGGTCGTTCAAGAAGGCCAAACGATGGTGGAAGGGGCTAACTCGTAGACAGCCCCGCCTGTTCGCCCACTGGGCGTGGACCACCAGCTTCTGACGGACTGGGTGGGACGAGCGGAGTGACAGGAGACCATCACGCTCCGTTCTGTGGGGGCCCGGGGGTGAGATCCCCCCCGGGCTACCCGGCCGTCTTGGACGGGGCGATCGAGACGGTGCCGCATCTCGTGCTCGAGGCGCTCGACGGCCAGCCCCAACTACTCGGCAAGCCGCTGACAGGTTAACCGCGCCGCCATCACCTGCTGGTAGTGATCCGAGACGCCTTACGACCGAGGATCGGGATGCCGGGATGACCGACGAGCAGCATGTTCCAGCACGCAGGCCACGGCCGCGTCCACCAGCCGGGCCCGACTGGGCGCTACCCCGACGCCTCCCATAGAGCAACACTCTAGACGGACGGCCCGCGTGCCTACCGGGACTCTCCGTGCGGACGAGCTTCGGTAAGATCGCCCGGCATGGGCGCGAGCGTGGGAAACACGTTGATCTCCATCCCGCCGGGGCGGGTGACGCTGTCCGACCGGCGAACGCAGCGCAACTGGTCGGTCGAGCTCGCGCCGTACTGTCTCGCGGCGTTTCCGGTCACCCAGGAGCAGTACGCGGCGGTTGTCGGCCAGCGGCCGGGCTCGGCCCACGGGGACCGGTTGCCCGTCGAGGGGGTTTCCTGGTGGGACGCGGTCCGGTTCTGCAACGCCCTGTCCCACCGCGACGGGATGGCGCCCGCGTACCGTATCCAGGCCGACGGCGAGGGTGCCGACGGCGAGGGTGTCGAGTGGGACACCCGCGCCGAGGGGTACCGGCTGCCGACCGAGGCTGAGTGGGAGTACGCCGCCCGGGCCGGCACGAGCGGCCCGCGGTACGGGCCACTCGACGACATTGCCTGGTACCGCGGCAACTCCCACGGGCGAATCCACGACGTGGGCGGCAAACAGCCCAACTCCTGGGGCCTGTACGACATGCTGGGCAACGTGTGGGACTGGTGCTGGGACCTGTACGACACCGAGGTCTACGGCACCTATCGGGTGCTGCGGGGCGGTGGGTGGTTCGACGAGCACTGGAGCTGCCGGGCCTCCGTACGCCGCCGCGGCCACCCGGCCTTCCACCTCGACGACGTGGGGTTCCGCGTCGCGCGTTGCGCCGTGCCCTGACCCACGTCGCATCCGTGCTCATGCACCGGTCCGTGTTGCCCGCCGGACGAGAGCGATCCTGACCGGATAGGGCCTGATCAGGTGGTGCCTGGTCGGGTGGGGGCG
>NZ_CDXDOR010000190.1:0-7685 GCF_978021225.1 Frankia sp. CeTa3Moorea
CCGCGGGAGGGGGCTGTGGTGGGGCAGGGCGGCCCAGACGACCTTGCCTCGCTCCTGGTGGCTGCCGTCGGGGGTGTGGACCCGAGCCTGGTAGTAGCCGGTGCGTGGGGTCAGGGCGGTGATCAGGTGCAGGCCGCGGCCGTCCTCGGCGTCGGGGCTGGTGGCCCTGCGGGTTGGGTGACCTGGTCCTCCGTCCCAGACCTCGACGATCACATGGTGGTCGCTGTAGGTCAGGCGCATCGCGATCTGGGACGTCAGGTCGTCGTCGCCGTGCAGGCTGGAGGCGAGCGCGTTGGTGATCAGTTCGGAGGTCAGCAGGGTGATCGTGTCGATCACATGGTCGAGGTTCCACTGGTGGAGTTGCCCGGTGACGTCACGGCGGGCGACGCTGGCGGACTGGGGTCTGGTCTGGTAGCTCCAGACGCGGTGCGGGAGCGCGTGAATGGCCGGTTCGGGTGCGCTGGCGGTGGTGGCCACGGCGGTGGTCATGTGGCTCTCCCGACGGCGGAGATCTGGGCAGTCCGCGCCGGGCGGGGCGGGGGCGGTGTCGTGGACGAGCGTGAGGTTGTTCTCGGCGAGCACCACCACGCGGCACGGCCACGTGCATCCACACTCCTCGCACACACCGTTGCGTTGGACATGCCGGTCAAGGAGGCGCACCGCGCTGCCACGCAGCAGCTCGAACGCACGCTCGGGCGGGTGGGCGGTCGTCTTCCGGCCGACAGCAATCAGCGGGTCGGTGGATCGGCCGCGCACAGCGACGACCTGACCGGGCGGAGAGGCGGAGGCAGGCGGCGCAGGATGGGCGGGGTGTGATCGGCCGCCCGGTGGCCGGCTCAGGCTGATAGCCATGGACGTGGACCTTCGGTCTGTGAACGGTGAAAGATCAGTGATCGGCGGGGTCGAGCTGCTGTGCTGGCTGGCTGGCCGGGCTGTCGGCGAGCGCACCGAGGGTGGCGTTCAGCGCCGCGCCAGCGCCGCGGCGGCGTAGTTCTCGGGTAAGTGCGTCGAGGACGGACAGCGCCGACAGCCGACGGGCAGGCAAGTCGGCCACGGCCGGGCCGAGCCGGAGGGCGGCTGCCGGCAGCGTCAGTTCGGTGATCATCTGGTCGTAGACGGTGGCCGCCCAGACGGTCAGGACGACGTGCAGCCAGCCGCGCCACTGGTCCCGGCAGGCGGACAGCCGGCCGGACAGCCACGCCTCGACACCTTCGACGAGTTCCGCTCGGACTGGCGGTGGGCAGCCGAGGATCAGCGGGTGCAGATGGCCAAGCAGTGTTCCGGCGTCCACGAGGTCCCCGCCGGGTTCGAGCGCGGGTGATACCAGCGCCGCCTGCGGCGACCTGTCGGGGTACAGCACGCCGCGCGGGGTGAGGTTCCCGAACGCGATGCCGCTGTGGCTGAGCACCATCGGGTCCAGCCGGGCGGCTAACCGGCCGAGCCGCGCCGACAGGCTGCCCGCGAGCGCCCGAAGCTCCCCGATCTCGCCTGCCGTCGTGTCGTCGGCGTGGAGGTGGTCCAACGGATGGCTCAAGGCTTCAGCGACGACCCGAGGCACCGCGTTGGCGGGCGCCGCGGTCTGGTTCAGGTGCGCGGGTGGATCACGGTGCAGTTCGCTCAGGTCGTCCATCAGCGCCGTCATCACCCCGGTGAACTCCATCGGCCGGGCCTGGAGCCGGGTGGCCAGGGTGGTGCCATCGATCCAGGGGGTGAACATCGCTCCCTTCGCGCAGGCGATCGGGGCCGCCACTCGCTGGCGGGTGTAACCCGCCAGTGCCGTGAGCTGCTCAGCCTGGCCGGCCATCGCGGTCACCGCGATGCCGTCGCCGTCGGCGAGCACGGTGGCGAGATCGCCGTGGTCGCCACGGATGAGGCGTGACAGCGCCCGGCCTGCCGGGCGGACCGTCGCGCACAGCGCCACCCCGCCGCCGGCCCGGACGTGGCGATACAGTGCCCCGCCCGCCGTGGTCATCGCCCCGAACATCACCTCGCTGTGGGGCCACAGCTCGGCGGTCGCGGCGGTGATCCACCCGTCGGCGTAGGACAGCAGATCGCGGACGTCGCCGTCTTGCCAGCACGTCGAGCAGGCCGAGGGCGGGCTCACCAAAGTCGGCCGACACCGGCGTAGACCGGCAGCCGACCCTCCATGGTCGTCGACCGCCCATGCCGCCGGCCGCGCTCCCAGCCCGGGAGCAGGACCAGGCCGGGGTCGACCAGATCGCAGTCGTCGAAGAACGACAGCACCTCGGTACGGTCACGCAGCTGGAACGGCGCGGTCGTGCGCCGGTACACCTCCGCCGCCTCCGTGACCTGCGGGGACTGCCCGTCGCCGGTGGCATGGGTCGCGACCAGATGACTGCCTGCGGGCAGGGCGTCCCGTAGCTGGGCAACCAGGTGCCGAGGGCCGGTGTCGTCGGGGAAGAAATGCAGGACCGCGACCAGGAGCAGCGCGACCGGCTGCCCCAGGTCCAGCAGCCTGGACACCTCCGGATGCTCCAGGATCTCGTCCGGCCGCAGCAGATCCGCCTCCACCGCCGTGGCCAGCGGGTTGGGCGCGAGCAGGATCTGGCTGTGTGCGACCGCGACCGGGTCGCTGTCCACGTAGATGACCTGGGCGTCCGGGGCCAGCTGCTGGGCGACCTCGTGGACGTTGCCCATCGTCGGCATACCCGACCCGATATCGAGGAAATGCCGGATACCGACCTCGCCGGCGAGGTACCGCACCGCCTCACCCAGGAACAGTCGGTTGACCCGGGCGGTGTCGCGGATCTGCGGCCACGTCTGCTCGACCTGCGCCGCCGCCTCCCGGTCGGCCGGGAAGTTGTGTGCGCCACCAAGGAAGAAGTCGTAGACCCGTGCGACGTTCGGCCCCTCGGCCCCCGCCGCGGCGACGCCGTCCGCCCCCTCACGACTGCCCCCGTGACCAGCGCTCCACGGTGACGACACCGCTTCTGGGCTGACGCAGCCGGCCCGACCAGGCGACCGAGCCGGGTCTCGTACAGACAGTGCAGTCACGATGCGTAGACCAGACGATCCTCATCATGGGAACGACCCTCACTGACGGTAGGCAAAACGGAACCGTTACACCATCGTCCAGGCGGCGTCGGGTGGTCATCCCCCTCACCGCGAAGAAGCCGTTCACCTATCCCAACCGCGCCTGAGCTGGGAAAACACCGATGGGAACGCCCGTCTCTTCGCTCGTTGCCGCCCACTACTCCCCGGACTGTGATCGTTTCACTACGGTGGCGCGAGAGGAGTGAGGTCCCGGAACGCGATGGCGGCGACCGCGCGGCCGGGGGCTTCAGGTGGAGACGTCCGGCTTGATCGCGGTGATGTAGGTGATGGAGGTCTGAAGGAGGATGGGGCGTCGGCGGGCGGTCGAGCGCCACGCTTCCGAGTAGCGACGCGCGAACGCGGCACCCAGAGTCCGGCCGATCACCTGATAGGTCGACTCACCAGCCGGACCCGCGGCGTGCAGCGCGGCTTCGGCGGCGATCACGTTCTCCAGCGGGGCGGTGACCGTGTCCTCGGTGAACTCGACCTCGGTGAGCCCCGCGAGACGCGCGTTGCCGACCGCATGGGCCGGAGTGAACGCGTACGCGGCCGGCCGAACGGCGGCCATCGCCTTCTCCACACGGCTGACGTCGTGGGCACTGAGCCCGTCCAGCTCGATGGGCTGACGTCGGGCGAGCACGAGCTCGCAGACCGACAGACGGCCCCCTGGTCTGAGGACCCGCGTGATGTCGATCAGCATGCGGCGGGGATGACGCAGCGGTGCCAGGACACTGAAGCCGATGACCGCGTCGAAGCTGGCATCGGGCAGAGGCAGGGGCCGCTCCGTGAGATCCCATACCGATCCCCACGTTTGGCCGTTCTCCGGGGTCGGCCGGATTCTGCTCAGTGCCGCCCGGCTCGGGGCCAGGGTCGTGACGCTGCCGCCCGGCACGACGGCCGCGAGCGCCGCGGACATCAGTCTCGCGCCCAGGCTCAGATCCAGCAGGTCCTGCCCGGGACGTGCGGCGGCACCGTCCAGCACGGCAGCCGCCAACGCGGACGGTCGATGACGGGGATCGCGCCGGTCGGCGCGGTGCACGGTCAGCAGATCGGAATCGGTGGGTTCGCCGGCGGAGCGGCCGGACCGGCTCTGGGGCCGGCCGGCGCGTGCGGCCTTGGTCGGATGCTGGGACGTCACGAATCACTCTTCTGGTCGGTGGTGCTGCCCACTCGGGTGACGGCGGGCAGCGTGCACAGTGATCATCACCATCGTCGATCGGGCCGTCATTCCCGCAAGCGGGAATGATTCGTTCACCCCGCTGCGACTGCTGTGACCTGCGGAGACCGTTGGCGCCGTCCTGGTTTGTTCGGCATAGGGCCTGTCGGATGCGGCAGCCACTCGTGCCAGGAGCCGCCGAGAACGTGGCGGACCTCGCTGGATCAATCGGCAGGATCGACCTCCCGCAGGCCGTTGTGACACGCCGATGACTGACGGTGTTCGCCGCCGCCGACGAGCTGGCCGACGACGGTGACGATCAGGGGCGACAGGCGCAACGTCGCCCCGGGAATGGACAGTCACTGCCGAAGCGAGGGCCCGCCGCCCGCACATCCCCGCAGGTCAGAAGGGCAGCGCGCCCCGAACAGATTGTTCGTCGGCGAGGGAATGACACCCGGCCTCCGTCCAGGCGATGGTGTGACGGTTCCACCTCTCCCGGCAGGAAGGACCGCCGATGCCCGCAGCTCCCGACCGCGCCCCTGCCGTGCCGGTGTTCCGCTGCTCTCCCGCGGGCCCGGCGGACCCCTGGCTGGTCCCGGTTTTGGCTCGCGTGGAGATCATTGTCAAAGGGTGATGCGGTCGCGCGAGCGCGCCGCCTTCCCAGCGTTATCCGGAAAGGAAACGGGCCACATGACCGTTGAGCCCCGCACCCAGCCCGACGATCGACTCCTGGCTGATCTGGCCTGGCTGGGCGCCATCCAGGACACCCCCGGCGTGCTGGAGACGTTCGTCGCCGGACACGCGCCTCGCGTGTTCGCGCTCGTCGAACAGGACGTCGGCATGTTGGAAGACAACGTGTTCGGCTGGGGCCTCCAGTTCAGCGACCACGCCGTCGTCGTCGCGCGCGGCGGGACGTTCTCCACGGTCTGCTCCCACGCGGACGACGCCGTGACGATCTTCGCCGTTGCCGGGCGGAACCTCCGCCTCGTCTGGCACAGCCCTCCCACCCCGACGACGTCCTCCGCCAGTGGCCGCGACCTCCTGAAGCGTCGGCGGGTCATCCGATGACCGCCAACGACTCCTGCGCTGCGTGGTGCCAGCTGCGCGCCGGCCATCTCCGTCCCGAACCCGCGGGCCCCGGCGACCACCACATCGCGGAGATCGCGTAGATCGACATCCCGGAGATACCTGGGCTGCGGTCCGCGGTGGCCGGCCCCCTGCGCGTGCGGGTCGAACAGTACGTGACGGCGTCCACCGTCCACCCGGCGATCATCAGCGCCGACTTCGGTGACCGTGCCCCTACCCGCGGCGGCTTCGAGTACCTCACCGCGCAGGAAGCGCAGGCCCTCGCCTGGACGCTGATCCGGGCTGCGACCACCATCGACGCCGGAACCTGCCCCCAGTGCGTAGACCGGAAGGACAGGAGACCGCGATTCTCGGGCAGGGAACCGGAAGCCACCGGCCCTTGAAGACCCGGGAGAAGACGGTCGGCGGGATATTGCACCGGACGCGAGCAAGCGAGTGTGGGAAGACGGGAAGACGGGCCTTAGGTGGCTTATGCGAAGCTGAGCGCATGGATCCTTGGAGAGTGTCTCAATGCTCCGACAGCGCCGTCTTGGTCGCCCCGCCGTGACGGGTCAGCCGGGGCCGCAGGGTGGCCTTGACCGCGCCGTTGGTGAACGCGCGGTCGGTGGCGCGGCTCGACCATACGTAGGCCTCTCCGGGGACGAGCGCATTGAGTTTCGTCGACGTCAGGTCGGCCAGTGCCGTGTTGGCCTTCTGGTAACTAGTCAGCAGTCTTGATCGATTTCTGTTGTTGCAGGTCGGGTTGTTGGGTGACTCCCGCTGTGGGTGTGGGGTGTTCGCGGTGGGTGACCGGTCCGTAGGCTGCTGGTGTGTTGCCTGTGGATCCGCTCGCGCTGTCGTATGACGAGCTCGTGGTGCTGGTCGCGGCGCAGGCGGCGCAGATCGCCGAGTTACGGGCCGCGTTGGAGAAGGCGAACGCGGAGATCGCGGAACTGAAGGCCTGGCTCGCGAAGAACTCGCGGAACTCCTCGAAGCCACCGAGCTCGGACGGTCTGGCCAAGCCCGAACCGAAGTCGCTGCGCAAGAAGTCCGGGCGCAGGCCCGGTGGGCAGGCCGGGCATGAGGGCACGACGCTGGCACTGGTCGACGACCCGGACCGCACGGTCGTCCACGAACCGGCGGTGTGCCGGTGCTGCGGGGACGGGCTGGTACTCGCGCCGGTCACCGGGGTGGAGCGCCGGCAGGTCGTGGACCTGCCCCCGGTACGGCCCGTGGTGGTCGAGCATCGGCTCGTCGAGCGGGAGTGCGCCTGCTGCGGTGCCCGGACCCGGGCGCGGGCCCCCGGCGGGGTGGACGCCCCGGTCCGGTACGGCCCGGGAGTCGAGGCGCTGGTCCTCTACCTCTATGGCGGCCAGTTCCTCGCGCGGGACCGGGCCGCGGTCGCGATGGCCGAGCTGTTCGGGATCCGGCTCTCGCCCGGCACGGTGGCCGCGATGCTCACCCGGGCCGCCGGCCGTCTGGAGAAGGAGTTCCTTCCCCAGGTCCGCGACGCCCTCGCCGCCGCGGACGTGGTCGGGGCCGACGAGACCGGCCTACGGGTCGCCGGGAAGCTGCACTGGGTGCACTGCGCCCGCACCGACAGGTTCACCCTGGTCGTGGTCCATCCCCGCCGCGGGAAGGACGGTATCGATTTCCTCGGGGTGCTGCCCGGGTTCACCGGCGTGGTGGTGCATGACTGCTGGGCGCCCTACGATGCCTTCGTCGACGCCGGCCACCAGCTCTGCTGCGCTCATGTCGTGCGGGAACTGCTCGCCATCGCGGAGAAGGCCACCCCCGCGGCCTGGTCCTGGGCCGGCCAGGCCCGCGACGCCCTCGTCGACCTGCAGCGTCTGGCCGCCGAGGCGCGTGCCGCCGGCGCCGCCGTGGTCGACCCCGACACCGCGGCCGCCGTGCTGCGCCGGCTGCGTCACGCCGTCCAGGTCGGGATCAGCCAGACCACGCCCCGCACGACCAGCCAGATGCGGACCGAGAACAACCTGGCCCGCCGCCTCGCCGACCGTGAGGCCGACTACCTGCGTTTCCTGTCTGATCTGACGGTGCCACCGGATAACAACGGCAGCGAACGCGACATCAGGATGGTCAAGGTCCGGCAGAAGATCTCCGGCTGCCTGCGTTCCCTGACCGGCGCCCGACAGTTCGCCGCCCTACGCAGCTACCTCTCCACGACCCGTAAACACGGGATCGGGATGCTCGACGCCCTCCGCCGCCTCGCCGAGGGCCGCCCCTGGCTGCCCACCGAAACCCCGGCCCTCACCCCAGCCGCGTAACCACCAGCCACTACCGATCATCAGATAGCTGACTAGTTACCAACGATTTACTGGCAAGGCACGCGTCGCTACTGATGATTAATGCGTAGAGTTATGTTGATCACGGCTCTTCCCAGGCTAGT
>NZ_CDXDOR010000191.1:0-7663 GCF_978021225.1 Frankia sp. CeTa3Moorea
CCCGTCCCCCGGCCCACACCGGCCCCCTGGCCCGCGACACCAACCGGCGGCGCCCACAACCATGACCCCCAGATCGGAGCAGACATGACCATCCGCGCTGCCGCCGGAGCGGCCCAACCGTCCATCCCGACCGGCGCCACCATCGCTACCGGCGGCACCATCGCTACCGGCGGCGCCAGCGGCACCACCAGCGGCGTCGGCGGCGCAGGCTCCCCTGAGGTCCAGCCCGGGTGGGGGCGCGAGCCCTGGCCTGCGGCCATGCACGCGGTACGGCCCGCGGCCGGCGCGGGCGGCCTCCCCGCGCATCACGTCCCGGCCCGACGGCTGCTGACCGCGGCCGCGTCCGACCTCGCCGCGCACGACCGCCAGTGCGGACCGCTGCCCTGGCGCGGCGGACCCGGGCGGTTACTTCCGGAGATCCACGACTCCGGGCTGACCGGGCGGGGCGGCGCGGCCTTCCCCACCTGGCGGAAACTCGCCGCGAGCGCCGAGGGCACCTGCCTCGACGGCAGCCACTCCGGCAGCGCGCACCGGCACAGCCAGCACCGGAACGCCGGGCACCGAGCCGACCGGTACCGGAGCGGCACACACCCCATGGTCGTCGCCAACGCCGCCGAAGGGGAACCCGAGAGCGCCAAGGACGTCACCCTGCTCACCGTGGCGCCCCACCTCGTCCTCGACGGCCTGCAGCTCGCCGCGGAGGCGGTCGGGGCCGACGAGGCCTTCGTCTATCTCAAACCCGGGCCGGCGGTCACGGCGGTCCGGCGGGCGCTGGCCCAACGGCGGGCCGCGGGCTGGGACCGGTTCACCGTCCAGATCCGGGAGGCTCCGGAGACCTTCATCGCTGGGGAGGCGTCGGCCGTCATCGCAGCCCTGGAGGGAGGGGCGGCCCGGCCGCGCGCGCACTGGCAACCGCTCGCCGAGGCCGGTTTCCACGGCCGTCCGACCCTGGTGCAGAACGCCGAGACACTCGCGCACCTCGCGTTGATCGCCCGGTGGGGGGCCGGCTGGTTCCGCTCGGTCGGGACCGCCGAGGAACCGGGCACGTTCCTGGCCACCGTGACGGGAGCGGTCGCCGCGCCCGGTGTCGTCGAGGTGCCGTTCGGCACCCCGCTCGGCACTCTCGCGCAGCTCGCGGGCGGCTTCACCGAGCAGGTCGGGGCCTTCCGGGTCGGCGGCTACAGCGGTGCGTGGCTGCCCGGCGGCCCGGGAACGACAATCGCGATGTCCCGAGCGGCGCTGGCGCCGTGGGGTGCCGCACCGGGCGCCGGAGTGGTCGCCGTCCTCCCGGCCCGGGCCTGCGGGCTCGTCGAGACCGCGCGCATCGTCGGGTACCTGGCCGCGCAGAACGCTGGCCAGTGCGGGCCATGCGCCAGCGGGCTGCCCCAGCTTGCGGACGCCGTGGCCGGGATGGCCCGAACGGATGGCGGCTCCGGCGGCCCGGTGCAGGGGGCTGGCGATCCGGGGCAGTCCGCCATCCGGGCGCTGCGCCTCGCCGCCCTGGTCGCCGGTCGCGGCGCGTGCCACCACCCGGACGGCGCGGCCCGCCTCGTGCACAGTGCGCTGCGCACGTTCGCCGGCGACATCCGGGCGCACGCCGAGGGCCGCTGCCTCGGCTCGGCCTGCGCCTCCTGACGACGCCCATCCCGACCAGGCAGCGTCAACGAATCCGCAGGGAGACAGATGCCAGGAACACCACAAACGCCGGCGCAGCCTCCGGCCCGGCCCGGCTGTGGATCGACTGGACGGCGTGTGACGGCCGCGGCTGGTGTGTCGAGCTGCTACCCGAGCTGCTGACCCGCGATCCGGCAGGTTATCCGCTGGCCCGCGGAACGACCGGACAGTCGACCCGAAAAATCACCGTCTCCACGGAGCTGATCGAGCATGCTCGCCGGGCGGCGGATGCCTGTCCCCGGCTCGCGCTACACCTGCTCGCCGGCCAGGGACAGGGGTAGCCGGGCCCGGCGGCCGATGTCCGCTGTCTCACTCGCTACATTACTGCCGCATTACCATTTTGCTAAAGCAGCGTTACTGCCGCGTGCCTGGGTAGCTGGCGGCCGCGAGGGCGAGGATCTCCTCACGGTCCTCGGCGAGCAGGAATCCGGTCACGATCGCGTCGTCGGTGGCCCGGGTGAAGGCGGCGAGATAGTCCTCGGCGCCGGCGGGGTAACGGGCGGCGAGTGTGGCGGAATCCAGCGGCCGGGTGGAGCCGAAGATGGCGGAGGCGTCGGTGGGGTTCTGCCCCAGGCCGGACAGGACGGCGATGGGAACGTCGACCCAGGGAGTGCGCACGCCACCACGGGCGATGCCGTCCGCGTCACGGAGAAGTACCGCCGGCTCCGTCGCGGCGGTTAGCAGGTGGGGCGCGGACGGGGGCGCGACACCATAACGGATCCAGTCGTCCAGCGCGGCAATCGCGGCCTGGGCGACATAGTGCTGCTGCAGGCCGCTGTTGATCGCAGCGGCGAACGGGACACCGAAAGGGGCGGCACTGGGCACCAGAAGGCGTACCAGCTCCGCAGCGGGCAGCGCACCGTCGTCACGGAAACCAGCCTTGAGCGTGTAGGTGTCGACGTGCGCCGCGCCGGCGATCTCCCAGAGCCGGAACCGGTCGCTATCGGGTTGGCGGGCGCCCACGGCGCCGAGCACGCCGGCGACGTCGGTCTCGCTCTGCACGACCATCACAGGCACCGCGACGTCCGTGCGCAGCCGGACATCCCCGGCCAGGGTCGGGCCGCCCCGACCGTCGAGGGACGCCGTGGTCCCCGGGCGGCCCTGGACCAGGTAACCGTCGAAACCGCCATGGCCACCGCCGGCAGCAGGACTCCCATCACCGCCGGCGGCACGGCTCCCACCACCGCCGGCAGCACGACTCCTACCACGGACGCCGCCGCCGTCGTCACCGCCGTCGCCGTCCCGCGCCGCGATGGTGTTGACATAGGTCACCAGAAAGAACGCCGCCTGGGATGCGCCCACGGCGATCATCCGCGCCGGACGAAGGTGATCGAGGAGACCGCGACGCACGGTTTCCCCGGCCTGACGGAAGATGTCGAAGCTGTACGCGTCACCGGGATGGGACAGAATCGCGTAACGGGTGGGATCGGCGCTCTTAAGCGACGGCACGATCGGCCACCAACCAGTACCGCGTTGCTCCCCGGCGCCACCTTCGCCCGCATTACTGCCACTAGCACCACCGCCACCCGCAACGGCCCTCACTTCGACACCGGCCTCTTCGGCGGTCTCGATCCCTTCGATGCCGATGCGTTGCGCCGACACCCCCACCCAGGCGAAACCGGCGCGGAGCAGATGCCGATGCGTCGTGAGCCATGCGGCGGCGGCGTCCATTCCGGCAGAGACGTTCAACCATTCCACGACGGCCGTACCGTTGAAGGCGGTCGGGTCGGCAGGCCGGTAGACGATGAGACGGGTCCGAAACGGCGCCTGGCCGGCGACCACCACGTCCCACCTGCCATCAGAGGTGAGCGAACCCGTCGCGGCATAGGAGTCGGCGGTTCCGCTCACAAAGAACTCCTCCGCCAGATAGCCGATGGAGGCCAGCTCGAAAGACGTCGAGATCAGGCTCGCCTGGCCGGCGATCGGCCCGTCGACTCGCACCGACGCCATCTCCATCAGCTCCATCGATTCGGTTCCTCGCGCGCTCGCCGCACGGATCCACGATCCATCGTGCCGCACGCGAGCGCATCGAACCGATGGCCGCCGTTGCTCAGATGTCATATTCCGAGGACTTTTGACCTGTGACCGGGACGTAAATCCCGATCCGATGGTCAGGAGCCCCGTGGTCCGCGCGAGCCTCGATGGTGCCGTGTGGAGAGGTGCCACCTCCGGGCCGGTGTGCGGTTTCTCGCGGGGCGCGTCTGGCATGCCGCGACCACACCGCGCATCGGGAACGGGTACGGGTACAGGTACGGCGTCATCGGACCACTCATTGGATTACCCATCAGACCATCCTGCCCCGGCCGTGCAGCCCGCTCGTCCCTCGACGGCGGGCCGCACGTGTGCGGATGCGGCTCAGTGGCCGTGCGGAACGGCGCGACACAGGATCACCCGGTCGACATTCAGCCGGCGCCGTTCAGCCGGCGCCGTTCAGTCGGCGCCGAAGAGCCCCTGCGCGAGAAAACCGCCCGCGGGCGCGGCGGGCGGGACGGCGAACAGGGCGCTGGAGGTGTGCCGGATGAAGGTGTTCAATGCGTCGCCGGCCGCGAGGGTCCGCTGCACCGCGACGAACGCCGTACGCGGGTCGGCCTGGTAGGCCGTGAAGAACAGGCCGGCGTCCGGCTCGCCGGCTGAGTCCAGGCCGTCGTCATAGGAGTAGCCGCGACGAAGCATGGCGATCCCGCCGTGGAACGACGGGTGGGACAGCCGGGCATGGGCGTTGCCGGCGATCGCGAGACTGCCGTCGGCGGCGCGGGCAGTGAAGTCCGGCTGGATGGTCTCAGCGCCGCCCTGCCCCACCGGCGGTGCCGAGAGCGCGGTGCCGTCGGACTTGCGGCGGCCGATGACCGCGCTCTGAGCCGTCTCGTCCAGCCGCGCCCAGGCATCGAGCAGCATGCGGATGCGCCGGCAGACCAGGTAGGACCCGTCCCGCAACCATTCCGGCCCGTTGGACACCCACACCGCCTGGTCGAACTGCGGCGTGCCCGGTCCCGGGTTGTCCGTGCCGTCGATCTGCCCCATCAGGTTGCGCGGGGTGGACCCGGGGTTGAACGCGGCCGCCGCGGAACGAAGGAATCCCCGCTGGATCCAGCGGGGCCGGGCATCCTGAGCGGCGAGACGACGTATCTGCCGGGAAGCCGAGACCGCGACCATCGGATCCTCGGCGCAGACCTGCACGCCGAGATCCCCGCCGCTGCGCGCCGGATCGAGCTGGTCACCGGGCATCGCGGGGATGTCCGCGAGCTCCGCGGGTATCTGCGCGTCGAGGCCGGCGCGGCGCAGCGCGGACGCACCGAGCCCGATGGTGATCGTCAGTCCCGCCGGTCCGAGTCCCTGGGTGTCCCGCTCAGCGCCGTCGAGCGGCTCGCCTCGCATCAGCACCGCGGCGGCGGCCGTCCAGGTACGCAGCACCACGGCGAGGGAGGCGCGGACCGCGGCCGGGCCGGACGTCGTCAGGTCGTAGGCGGTGAAGACGAGCTGCGCGGGAGGCCGGTCGGCGATTCCGGGCTGGTGACAGCCGTCACCCACCACCCCGGCCAGCGCCTCACGACGGACCACGGCGACGCGGTCCGGCCCGCCCGACTGGTCCTCCCGGGAACGTTCCGCGGCAACGGCGACACCGCTGTCGAGGGCCATGACTCCCCCGAGGCCTCCCCCGATCGCGACACCACCGCCGAAGCCGAGCAGCCCGGCGCCCCGCAGCACCCTGCGGCGGTGGGGACCGGTCGGGCGGTTCTCCCGGACCGCATCCGCCGCATCGGCGATATCCGTTACATCGGCAGCGTCCACCACATCCGTAATGTTCGACATACCCGCCCTACCGGCCCTATTGGACATACCGGTCTCAGACCTACCGGTTCCATCCGTCCTGTCGCTCACGGGATCCGTACCGGCGCCGCAGTGAGATCCGACATCCTCCTCGGGCCGGCAATCCTCGGGCCGGCGTCAAGGCGGCGATTGCCACTGAAGGACACCCGGATGAGCCGTCCGGTGAGGTGTTCGCATGGGTCATAGGGCAGTTCCACGATGCCCGTGAGACGCATGTCCCGCATAGTGACTTCCGAACCGCACTCGGCGCCGCCCATCCCGGGTCTAGAGACATCGTGTCGTCGAACGTTTACACATAGATACAAAATGAAGTGGAAATGCCGAACGGCAGGCCAACGGGCAACGGGCAACGCGAGAAACCGATCAGCGTGCGGGAACGATCAGCGTGCAGAAACGATCAGTGTGCAGAAACGACGGCGTCACTGGCGCACGGGACCAGCCCGGCGGATCTCACCGGTCGCAGAGGTTCAGGTCGGTGCCCCAGCCACGCAGCACGTTCTTCTGGATCTTCCCGGTGGAAATCTTCGGCAGCTCACGGAAGATGATCCGCCGTGGAGGGCGCCGTCGACCACTGCGGGACGCTCGGCAAACGCCCCGGTCGACCGGGGCTAACCCTCCCTACTTCTCCGGGCGACGGGTTCGCCCCGACGACGGGCCAGGCCCCATCGTGCACTCGAGTTCAGTCCGCGCAGCACCCTGCGCACGGCCGGGTGCTGGCTGGCACGGTGCACCGGGTAGCGCCACGGCGGCTGTTCGCCCTGGCGCGACGCCATCGAGTAGGCGAACGACATCGGATCCTGATCGAGGTATGGGTCCACCCGTTCGAACCAGGCCATGCTCATCCGCGCCGCCGCCTGCAGAGGACCCAGGGCCGCCCGGCCCCGCCGGTCGAAATCTCGCAGCGCGGCCGGCAGATCGCCGCCGCTGTCGTACATGCTCTGCGCGAGCGCGACCGCATCGACGATCGCGAGCGCCGTGCCCGACCCGAAGGCGAAGTGCGTGGTGTGGGCGGCGTCACCGATCAACACGACGTTGTCGTGGTACCAGCTCCGGTTGGTGACATCGGCGAAACGCAGCCACCGCGCCGCCCGGCCGCGGCACTGGCTGATCAGCGGATGGCCGTCCAACGGACCAGAGAAGATCTTTTCTAGCATCCGCGGCGCGTCCTCGGCGCTCAGGCGATCAAGGCCGAGTCCCTTCCACGTCCGCTGGGAGCATTCCACAATGCAGGTGCTGATACCGGCGCTGGACGGATAGGCGTGGAACCAGATCCATCCTGCGGAGGTCCGTTCGAAGGCGAAGGTGAAACTGTCGAAGCGCTTGTCGGTGCCGAGCCAGATGTACGGGTTACCGCCGATCTCGACCTTGGTACCGAAATCGTCCTGGGCCATCTGGCGCACCCGGCTGTTCGCGCCGTCGGACGCCACGACAAGATCAGCGTCGGTGTACGGGCACAGGTCGTCTACCTCGTGCCGGTACTCCACCTCGACGCCGAGATCGGTGGCCCGCCGGGCGAGGATCTCGAGCAGCGCGGCCCGCTGCAGGCTGAAGCCGTAGCCGGTGAGATATGCCGCCCGCGATCCGCCCAGACTGATCCGCTGCTCCTGCCAGAGAGTGGACGCAGCCCGCAGGGCACGAGCGCTGCCTGGGTCGTTCCGGAAAAGGACGTCCAGAAGGTTATCCCAATACACAACCCCCCAGCCGTAGGTCGCCCCGGGCGAGTCGCGTTCGAGGACTATGATCTCCTGGCTGGCGTCACGGCGTTTCGCCGAGATGGCGAAGTACAGTCCTGCTGGTCCGCCGCCCACACAGACGATCCTCACCGCAGGTGCCTCCTCCGTGTTCCTCCTCGGCGTGACCCGGACGGCGGGTGGCAACGACCGTTCGCCGGCTCGTCACCACCGTCGTCCCCGGAGAGGAGCACCTCCAACGGACGTCGTGGTGCCCACTTGTCGGGCTGCCCGGTTACCCCGCATTGTCGGGTTTTCCGGTTTCCCGTATTGTCGGGTTTTCCGGTTTCCCCGCATTGCCGGGTTTTCCGGTTTCCCCGCATTGCCGGGTTTTCCGGTTTCCCCGCATTGCCGGGTTACCCGAGTGTCAGATTGCTGGTCGGGTTGCTGGACTGTCGGGAGCCGGGATCACCAACGGCCCCAGCCACCCC
>NZ_CDXDOR010000192.1:0-7618 GCF_978021225.1 Frankia sp. CeTa3Moorea
CTGGGACGCGCCGGGCCGGGCTGGCTTGTTCTGCCCTGACGCAGGTCGGGCAGAGTGATCCATTCCGGCCACCAGGGTCCGGCTTCGCCGTCCTGCTGCCAGGCGTCGAGCCAGGCGCAGACGTTTATGATCGTATCGTGCTGTCCGTCGACGACGACACCACGCCGCATCGCCCGACTGAGCAAGGACAGCGGCCCGGCTATCCCGTGAGCGAGGCCCAAGTTGCTGTGCCCACCGGGGTAGGCAGGGGAGGCGCGGCGGTGCGGATCGTGGTTGACCCACCAGCCCGGCAGCATCTGCCCGTCGATCCGATGCGGCTTAGACAAGGCGACGAGGTAGGCGAGAACCCGCTCCATTGCGCTGCCCTGGGGAGCGCGACGCAGTAGCAGCGCGCCGATCCCGGTCAGACCGAAAAACACGTCGTACTCGCGGAACCCTGGCAGTCTCCCGGCCGCGATGCGCTCCATGGCTGCGTCGGCTCGGTGGTGGGCGATCGCGGCGACGTGCCCGTCGATGGCGGCGAGGGCGCCGCGGTAGCGGCTCGGGTCGCTTCCTGCCGCGGCGTCCAGCATGAAGGTGATCGCTGGGGCGCCGAGGTACAGGCCGGTGTTGTCTGTGATGTTGGCCGGCGCGGCGACCGCGCTGCGGATCCAGCGGTCGGCCTGCTGCCACGTGCCGAGCCCGGCGTGGGCGCGTTCGATGTGGAGCAGGGCGATGCCCGCGCTGCCTTTCGTGAGGGACTGCGGTGCCCAGGGTTCGCTCTCGGGCGGGGGCTCGGGCAGAGCTAGCCGCTCGGCGTAAAGATCAACGGTCTGCGCGATTCCCGGAGGGGTGCTCGTTGAGGTCGCCACTCATGTCTCCGTGCGGTGGGCGGTGTGGCGCAGCGCGCAGGCCCGTGCGAGCCGGCCGGTGGCTCGTTCGACAGCCGGGTCGACACCGACAGCGCGATTGTGGTGCAGGTGCAGGAGCGATCGCAGGACCGGCATCGGGTCGCGTTGGTCAGCGAGGGCATCTCGGTATGCCGCCAGCGCACTGGCGCGGGTGCCCCAGGCAGCCAGGACATCGCGTCCGCCGGGCAGGGATTGCAGCCGCGTCCAACTGCCGTGCGGGTCGGCTAGTTCGAGTGTCTGTTGCCGTAGCGCGGGGTCCAGCCTTCCGTGTTCTTGGCGGAGTTCGCGGATCAGCCAGTCCAGCCCGTCTTGTGGGGACCCGGCGTAGCTCACTGCCAGGTCGACCAGGCTGGCAGCGGCCAGGGCCTGGGGATGCACGCCTGCGCGGATGGATGCGCTGATCTGGGCGATGGCGCAGGCCGAGTCGGCGGCGAAGACGTCCTGGACGTGGTCCAGGGCTGGGCTGTGTCCGTAACGTCCCGACTGGGGGTCATAGGTGGTGAGCGAGACGTGCGCGAGCAGGTGTTGTCGGCGCAGATCGTCGGCCCACCGGGCGAGGCATGCGGCGGCAGGGCCGTATGCGGAGGGCTCCGATAGCCAGAGGTATACGGCGAGGTACTGGTCGATCTCTGGTCTGCGCATTTCGCGGTTCCGCCGAAACCACCAGCGCGGCCTGTGGACGCCGAAGGCGTCGATCATGTGGGGAAGGTGTTGCGTCAGGAGTTCCTCGACGCGCGCCGGATGCCCGTACAGGTGCGCGGACACGACCGTGGACTCGCCGGGGAGATGCCCGGCGTCGACGGCCACGACTCGCCGTGTGCTGATGCCTGGCCCGGGATCTGTGGCGGGCTGCGGGTCCAAGACCATGGGGATCAGCACCTCGTGGGCACGCCCCAGCCAGGCCACGTCTTCCAGGGTCGACGTCTCGCGCAGTTCCAGGCGGTCAGCGCGTTCCAGCCGGGTGCGCAGCAGGAGACGGTGAAGCGGGTGGCCGAGGTCCACCGGCTGCCGCCGGTCGTGCTCCACCATCGCGACATGGCCGGGAACCCACCACCGGCTGCACCAGTCTTCCAGCGCGGCGTCCCACTCGGCCGTCGAGGCGCCGCGGCCGGGAAGTTCACCGGCCGCTAGCAGCCACCGTGCCGGAGACAGCACGGTGCGCCGGTATCGAACGCGTGGAAGGTAGGGAAGCTGTGCCGCCGCGCCGAAGTGGAATGCCTTGTACACGGCGGCTCGGGCGGTGGTGATCTCAGCGAGGAACCTCGCGAGCGGCGGGGTGTGCACGCCGGCCTCCAGGGCGTGGGCGACCCGCGGTTCGACGTACCGGCCGGTGGAGATCTGGGCGAGGTAGAAGCGGCGGTCGTCCACGCTGACCGCGAGGTCCGTCAGGGGGATCAGGCGTTCGTCGCCGTCGCGGTATTCGGCCACGGGGATCACATGTGTCAGGAGCTGCTGCGTGCGCGCGACGTTCTCGTTGCGCCGCTTACGCGGGGCGAAGGAGAGCTGCGCGGGGATCGCGTCGGTGCCGGCCGCAGCGAAGGTGCCCGCGATCAGGTCGCGGCCGTCCGCTGGCAGCAGGTGGGCGTAGCGGCCAGCCATGCTGCTGCCGGGCCGTGGCGTGCCGGTCACCGCCACCGTGAACCGGCCGCGGGCCAGCGCCTCAACGGACATGGAGCGGATCTCCACGGCCACCTCGACCCGAGCAGGCAGGTGCACGTCGGCCGGATCGCTGACCGCAAGCTCCTCGATCATCTGATCAGTCAGGACGATTTCGCCGCCGCCGGACAGCGTGGCCCGTTGGATCAGCGCCAGTAGTTTCTCGTCACGTTCACTCACCTGCCGAGCGGCACGCCCGCGCGCCGAGCCCAGATAGTCGGCCGGAACTCCCAGGCCACTGTCGGAGATCAGGTCCATGACCGGCACGAAGGCGCCCGTCCCGTAGCGGGTCCGGAACCGGGAGTGGTAGTCCCGCCAGGCGGGATAACCCAACGGATACGGTGAGAGTCGATAGAGGACCTGGACGGCGTTGCGGGCTTCCTGGGCGACCTGGTCCGGTATGTGAACGTCGCACTCCAGGATCGTGTCGACGATCATGGGTACCTCGGCGGCCTCGCTCAGCGCGTGCATCTGCTCGGTCACGGCCGACCTTGACCCGAGAACCTGGCTGGTGGCCGACACCTCCTTGTGGATCTCGAACATCGAACGGACAAGATCGCTAACCTCCGGAATGCCGTGGGCGTCAACGGCCTCCAGCTGAGCGCACGCATGACCGAGTGCATCCAGGCAGGTCATCGGCGCTGACAGATTGCTCAGCAGGATTCCTTGGTCGAGCAGACCCGTGAGCATCTCGTCGATCCGCTGCGCGGGGGCACTGGGGAAGCGCTCCATGAGCAGTGTTCGTAGCTCGCTGAACGTGACCGGTTTCCGCGTGGCCTCCAGCGCGGCGCAGACCGGTCGACTGTGGCGCACGGACACCTCGATCGGCGCCAACTCGTCCGCTATGCCATCCGGCGTCGGCGCGGGCGCTCCGAAGCGGTCACCGCGCACCAACCCGGCGCCATTGGCGACCAGCGACAGCCGCTCCCGCAGCGTCGGACACCGGTGCAGGCGCGCGAGGACATCACCGAGCCAGCCCGCGTCAACCCGGGCCTCGACCCGGTGATCGCGACCCCACCGCACCTTCGCCCCAGCATCGATCCGGGCCAGCGCGACTCCGGCGAACAGCCCAAAGGGAGTGGGACGGCGCTGCCACCGAAGCAGATAGGACGCTACGGAAAGCACGGTCCGGCGAACCGCTCGCACGTCATGACCACTGGAGGTCAGAACGGTGTCAACCTGCTGAATCAGCGCGGGACTCGCCTGAGCGATCGCCGCGCGAATTTCCTCGCGCCGCCACATCGCCGACAGCCACGCCGACCCTTCGTCCGCGGCGTCGGCACCGAACAGGTCCAGGTCCGCTGGCAAGTCCAATCCGCCCGGATCGGTGCTCGCACGTAGTAGTGCTGCACCGGCCCACTGGTACATCGCTGGAGATCTCACCGCCAGGCCGCCTCCCGGGGCACTGCTGCTGTGCGGGGGCCGTGGGTCGGGGAATGCACCGACGACCCCCGTACAGGTCAGGACGGGTCGTCGGCGAACGAGTTGCAGGAGCTGTCGTTGCCCGAGCAGGTGTTGCCGCATCCGTCATCGGTGGGGCAGTCCCCCATGATCGGGCCGTACGCCACGAGCACCCGTACATCCAGCGTGTACTCGTCGTCCTCGCCAGGCCGTTCAGCCAACGCCGTGGCGCTTCCAGACAGCGAAACCTCTGACATATGGATCATCCTCCTGCTCGGCGTGATGTTGCGCCCCGGCCGGCCGCGACGCTCGCCGCTCCCGGCCAGGAGATCGTGATCCGGCTGTGCTTCTTGTCGATGACGCGGCCAGCCGGCAGCTGGTCATCGGCGGTGCCTGCGGGGTCAACGCGGAACTGTGGCGAGCTGTGGCGGTGTTCCCGCCCCCAGACCTGGAGCTGCTCGGCGACCTGTTCGGCCAGCTCGGACGCGCCCGGACCGAAGGCATGCACACCGAACTCGACGTCCACCGAGTCCGCCGCACCGCGCGTCGTGACATAGGCGAGGGTGTCGTCGTCGACGACGGCCACCGCGGCGGAGTGACTGCCCGGTGGGGAGAGCAGACCCGTGTCCAGCTTTCTGTCCAGCACAACGCGACAGAAGCCCGGCAGCACGGTGGCGAGCCACATCTGCGTACCGGCCCACGGTTCGAAACGGCCGATCGTGACCCCGCTCCAGACCTCCACCCGCGGCGCGTCGAATACGCCTTCCAGCAGGCCCGGATCGGTCGGGGGCCCCTCCTCGAAGCGCAAGGTGATCTCACCCTCGCGTAGGACCAGCAACGTGGTCTGGTGCGCTCCGGCGCCCTGGATGGGCACGAAGCCGAACAACCGGGACGCCCGACTGAGCAAGTACTCGTTGGCTCGCTCGAAGGTGATCACACGCGACAGGCCCCGCAGCTGCAACGGCACCGCCAGACGACCGCCCTCGGCCAGCTGAGCCACCCAAGCCGGCGGAACGTCCCACGCACCGACCGTGACCAAAATACGGTCATAAGGGGCGTGCTCAGGCACACCGAACTCGGCGTCGGCGAGCACAACGTTCACCTGAGGGTAGCCGACCTGCGCGAGAAGATGGCGCGCCCGGTCGATGACGTCCTTGTCGATGTCGACCGTGGTGACCTGACCTGCCGGACCGACGAGCTCGGCGATCAAGGCAGCGTTGTACCCCCCAGAGCCGATCTCCAAGATCCTCATGCCGGGGGTGATCGCAGCCTGCTCCAGCATGTACGCCTGGACCTGCGGAGCGGAAACCGAGCTCACAGAACTTCCAGCGTCGTCGCGCTTCGTAACTACTCCGTTGTAAAGCTGGTAAGCCTCCTCCAGCTCCACCCCCGGTGCGAAGGCTTCCCGACGGACCTTGCGCATCGCGGCCTCGACCGGCCGCGAGGTGATCGTGCCCTCCGCAAGAAGATCGTCAACCATCTTCCTGCGCAGCTGCGCTGCGCGATCGAGGCCGGAGACGTCGCTGTTCGGCTCTACGGGTGAAGACACGTCGGTCACACGATCTTCCTTGTCGTCGGCGGGTGCGGTGGCGAGCCGTATGGCCGTCAGCGGCTCGTTGGCTCGTCCGGTTAAGAATGCCGGCCACGATCACGATCGACCAGGCCAGCAGCTACCCGTGTCGATGGTCATCGACCGACTATCTGGACATATCCTGGACACTGTGGTGGTCATCCCTTCACTGTCCGTCGATGAGGTCAAAGAGAGTCTGAAGCGCCTCCGCCAAGGACATGGCCTGGCTCGCCCCACCGCGCTTCCTACCGTGCTGCCTGAGCTGCTCCGGGCCCGCCTGGCAGACGGCAGGGTGAGCGAGCCTGCATCGGCGCAGGAGGTCACGCTGCTCGTGACCGCGTTCCGGCAAGCCGTCGAGGGGCTGGCCGACGACGAGCGCCTGTGCGTCGAGGTCGACTTCAACCTGAGCGCCGAGCATCGGTACCCAACGCTCACCGAGCGACAAGAGTCGCTCGCGCGCCAGCAGAGGTGCGCGGCGAAGACCGTTCGTCGCCGCGCCGACCGAGCGCTGGACACCCTCGCCTACATGCTGTTGACGAACGGGCCATCGACCGTCACGTCGACGGTCAGGAGCCCGGCAACGATCTCGTCCCCTGAACAGGATCGGTCGCCGGTCGATCACGGCGAGCCCTGGGGCGAGGACCTGAGAGCGTTCTGGCGACTCTCCCACGGGGCACGCATCGATATCGTCTGCTCGGAGATCCCCGAGGATGAGCGCCCAGAGTACGCCTCGCCAGCCGACCGTAACTACCTCCGTTATGCGAAGTTCGCGGATCTTGACACGTTGATCTACCTGCGGACCCGATTCGCCCGGTTAGCCCCGACCGTGACGATTCGAGACTTCGCCCCCTCGGAGTACTTCGACACCCAGGCCGATGTCCTCGTGGTCGTCGGCGGACCGCCGTGGAACGCCAAGTACCGCGAGCTGATTACCGATCACGCAGTGCGCCCCCACCACCACCGGTTCCCCGGACGAGGTCGAGCCGGACCCCTTCTGCTGGGCCCGCAGGCGCGCCTCTTTCGGGTAGCCGAAAACGCAGTGCTCGCCCACCACGGTGCTCTCCTCAATGTGCACCGGTGCATACAGAGAGGCGATGTTCATGCTCGGCCCTTGTCGCCAACGAGCCACCTCACTGTGACTGCGACTGCCTCGTCCTCTCGTTCTCGGGTGTCGAAGCCGTGATCCGAACCTTCGACGGTGTGAAACTCGGTGTGGGGTCTGGCGCAGGCTGCCTGCCACGCGATCTCGTACGAGACCGCGGTGTCCCGATCGCCGTGTACCACGAGCGCCGGTGCAGCGGTCGCCATCAGGGAGTCCAGCGGCCGATAATGATCAAACTCGTCGAACAGCACCCGGCCGACCTCGAACTCCCCGTCGAGCACCAGGAACCCCTGACCTGACAGCAGCTTCTGCTGATCGGGGCCGAAGTTCTCTCGTCCCCACGGCAGTTCCGGTGTCAGGAATGTCCGCCGGAGGTCGAGTACCGGATTCCACAGGACGAGCCTGTTCAGGCGGTCGGCCAACCAGGGCAGCGAGAGCGAGGCCGATACCGCTCCGAAGCTCGACGCCACGATCGACAGGCGACCTGGCAACTGCTCCTCCGCGTACTCGACCGCGGCCTGGAGGTCGAGCAGCTCGCCGGCGATCGTCACGCCACGCTGGGTCCCTCCGCTTCCCCCGTGGCCGCGGAAGGAGAACCGCAAAACATGAAAGCCGGCGTGTGCAAGTCGATCAGCGAGTCGGACGAACATGCCGCCCTCGGTCATGTTTGCGTTGATTCCATGTAGCTGGATGGCCACCCCCCGGTGCTGTCCTCCGACGGCTGCATGCACCGCGCCCTCCAGCCGTACTCCATCGATCGACGTCAGCTCCACCCGCTGCATCTTCCGCTGCTCCCTGTCATATTTCCGGCCACCGGCAACCGAGCCAGCGCTCCTCCTACGACCAGGATGACCGCACCGTCGCGCCCGACGTTCCACCTTTCGATGTCTGCCGTTGGCGGGCGCCCACCCAGCCGGCCTGCGCTAGCAGGTGGGAGCAGCGCACGATCTTCGGCGACGCGCCGCGGGCGTGTAAGAACAACGGCTCTGTCGCAGATTC
>NZ_CDXDOR010000193.1:0-7588 GCF_978021225.1 Frankia sp. CeTa3Moorea
TTACGGCCCGACGCCTTGCGTGGAGGAAGCCATGGTTGCCCCGGGTCTTGTCCCGGGCCACCGGACACCGCCGGCCTGGATGGCGTGGTGGTGATCGAGGTCGACTGCTGACCAGCGTCGGACCTCGGTGTGCCTGGTGACATCAATTTTTCGTGTTGATGTACTCCATGAGGAGATTCTGGCGTTGTCAAATGATATCTCGTCTGCGTGGTACGCGGACTTCTTTACCGAACTTCCGAACGAGTTCTGGCGGCGGGCGGCGTCGCCCGAAATGACCGCGGCTGACGTCGAGTTCATCGAGGCCGCGCTCGGTCTGCCGCCGGTGGCCCGGATCCTAGACGTTCCCTGCGGCAGCGGTCGGCACAGTATCGCTCTCGCCGGGCGCGGCCATCGGGTGACCGGCGTCGACCTCTCAGCCGAGGCCATTGACCATGCCCGCCGGGCGGCAGAGCAGGCCGGTCTACACGTCGAGTTCGTGCTCGCGGACATGCGGGCGATCCCGGTGGATCGCTCGTTCGACGCGGCCGCCTGCCTGGGCAACAGCTTCGGCTATCTGGACCTGGCCGGCACCCGGGAGTTCATCGCGAGCCTGGCTCGGGCGATCCGTCCTGGCGGCAGCCTGATCGTCGACTTCGGGGCGACGGCCGAGAGTATTCTGCCCACCTACACCGGTGAGCCGAGCACCATGGTGACCGGAGATATCACTGTCGAGACAAACCTGGAGTACGACCCGTTGGCAAGCCGGCTGATCAGTCGGTACGCATTCAAACGTGGCACCGAGGAACTCCATGCGGCCGCGATTCACCACATCTACACCAGTGGTCAACTGGGCGAACTGCTCACAGACGGCGGATTCACCGCCATCAGGCGGTACGCCGGGCCGGAGGGCACGCCCTACGAGCTAGGCGCCAGACGGCTCATCCTCACCGCACGTCGAACGTAACCAGTCGAAGGCACTCAAGAGGGCGGGCGCGGCCGGCGAGGCTCTCGACCGGTCACGCCTGTCAACTTCCACCGCCACAGCGAGGGGTCTGTCAAGTTTGTTTTACAGTCCCGGTTTACGTGACCGTACTAGACCGCCTTCGGCTTCTTCGGGGCTGTTTCGGAGACGGCGTCGTGAACGAGGGTCTGGCGGTGCGGTGGCCGGCGTACTACGTCCGAGCCGTGCAGCGTGT
This sequence comes from Frankia sp. CeTa3Moorea, assembly GCF_978021225.1. Lineage (NCBI taxonomy): Bacteria > Bacillati > Actinomycetota > Actinomycetes > Frankiales > Frankiaceae > Frankia > Frankia sp. CeTa3Moorea. The sequence continues at coordinate 1,176 of NZ_CDXDOR010000193.1, forward strand.
GCAACACGGGTGCGGCCCAGGGGCCGGCCGGCTGCCTAAAGATGCTGGTGAGAAGCCCAAGGCCTGCCCAAGGACGATCGGTACCACCCCTTGGTTGTACCTATCAAGCGACGGAAGACGCGGCTAACCGGCGTCTACCTGAATCACGGATGGTGCGACTCCGGTCGATGGTGGGTGAGGAGGAACTACCGGGGCTGGGGTGAGCTGATGTCCATTTTGCGGATCTCCATGGCGTGGACGGCGTAGATGAAAGGGCCTGCTTCGGTGCAGGCGGTCGTGATCGCGGGCAGGTTCGAGAGCAGCCACTGTGCCATCGCAGCACCCGGTAGGTCCTGCCGGGTTATGTAGAAGCATCGCGCGTGATGTGTCAGGACGGCTTCCTGTTCGGCGGGGCGGTAGCGGATACGCGCGTCCTTCATGAACACGACCCAGCCGAGGCGGGCCGTGTCCTCGATCCAGGTGACGTCCGCGATGTCCTCGTCCTGTGGGATGCCGTAGTGCTCGGCGAGCGTGGTCAGCCGTAGCCTGGCGTCTCGGAGCAATCGGGGGACGGCGATGCGGCCGAGGCTGCGGTCGATGAAGACGTGCGGAAGCCCGGCAGGGTGGCGACCTGTCGAGTCATCAGGCGGCGATTTTGCTTGCGACACGGACGGCGCCTTCAAGATCAGGGAGAGGCACGCCGAATTCCTCCGCCACCTCGGCGAGTGCTTCGCCGGCGTGGAAGCGGCCCAGGGCGTCTTCGACGCGGGCGCCGCCGTGAGTGAAGATCGGCTGGCCGAAGCCACGGTGAGGATCGACGATGACGGAGCCGGGCTCGTACCGCGGTAGCCGGATGAGCCGGGGGTAGCCGTCCGAGGCGAACTCCACCAGCCGGAGGTAGGACTCGACGATCTCCCCGAACACCCGCTGCCCGTTGCGCACCACGACTAGTTCCCGGGCTCCACGTGCTTCGGGCGTGTCGCCCTGGCTCTCGGCGAAGTCGTAGAGGACCTCGGCACCGTCGGTGTACAGGGCGCGTGAGGCGAGGACGTGCTCGATCCCCAACTGCTCGGACAGGCGGGCCAACGCGGGGCGGATCCGCTGTAGCGGCACTCCAGCGGCTCGGATGGCTGCCAGGATCATCCCCTCGGCAAGCCCGATGAACGGCACGACGGCCGTGCCATGGCGCTGACGGGGCAGCACGGTGACGATCGGCTCACCATGGACCGGGGCGCGGCCCGGTGCGTGCCGGGTGTAGCCGTAGGCCCAGGTCGCGAAGGTCGACGTCGGCACGCCCAAGTGCCGGCCCGCCTCGGCGACGCTGTACAGGGGCAGGTCGAAGCGGCCGCGATCCTGAATCATCGCGTCTCCTCTCAAGCCTGCTGGATCCGAAGGTCCTGCCGCGTAACACCATGATCATAGATCCTTGCTGGCTCGACGACGCCGGGGAGGAGGCCACGGCGAGCCGTGCTGCCGCAGTTTCTCTGGGGCTGGATCGGGTCGGTATCGTCAACAAGGGTCCGGCGGTGCGGTGGTCGGTGTACGGCGTCCGAGCCGTGCGGCATGTGTAACTCGGGTGCGACCCCTTGGGCGACTTCATGCAGATTCGGGGGCGGCAGTCCCGTTCCGATGTCCAGGAACTGTCGGATGCCGTGTTCCGCCGCCAGTAGGCGGGCCACTCAGGCCCGCGTGTGCCCCCCGAGCGGAACGGGAGCACCTGGGTCGTGATCCCGGGACGGCGGGACATGTCGATCAGGTGGGCGAGTTGGGCGCGCGCCATCTCGGGTCCGCCGACCATGCGGCGCACTGCGGCTTCGTCAAGGATCGCCCAGAGCTGCGGTGGCGGATCGGTGGTCAAGATGGGGTTCTTCCGTTCGACGGCCGCCGGCCCGGTGAGCTCGGAGCAGTCGAAATGATCATTGGCTGGAGTGGGTCGTGTGGGCGGCGCACCGGGCACCATCAGGGCAAGCAGCACCAGGGCAAGCAGCACCAGGACAACCACCAGGGCAACGTCGTCGTCTTCCTTGTAGCCCTCGCTGTAGTCCTCGCTCATCGAGATCGGGCCGACCGGCGGTGGATCGCCGAGCGCCGGGGCCTGGGAGGGGTCGGGGCCTGGGAGGGACAGCGGCCGACCGACGGCCGCAGGTGTCCGGGGGAGGACCGGGCGCACGAGCCGCCGTCGGTGGGCGGCCGGGGCAGACCCCCGTCCACCGGCGGCTTCCAGCGGTGGCTTCCAGCGCTGGTGGCGGGTCGGTCAACAACGGACCACGGAGGGGGACGCGGCGTGCTACCGGACACGTGGAGCGCGGGAGGCGGGGCCGACCTGCGAGGATCGTGGGCATGGTGGTTCCGTCTGCCGCGCCGGCATCCGAGGAGCTGTTCCGGCGCGCCGAGCGTGTTGTTCCCGGTGGGGTCAATTCTCCGGTCCGAGCCTTCCGTGCCGTCGGCGGCACGCCGCGCTTCATGGTGGCGGGCAACGGCCCCTATCTGACCGATGCGGACGGGCGTACCTACGTCGACCTGGTGTGCTCGTGGGGGCCGATGATCCTCGGCCATGCCCATCCGGCCGTCGTCGAGGCGGTGTCGCGCGCCGTCTCGGCCGGCACCAGCTTCGGCACCCCCACGCCGGGGGAGGTGGAGCTCGCGGAGCTGATCGTCGACCGGGTCGGCCCGGTCGCGAAGGTACGCCTGGTCAACTCCGGCACCGAGGCGACGATGAGCGCCGTGCGGCTGGCCCGGGGTTTCACCGGCCGGTCGAGCATCATCAAGTTCGCCGGCTGCTACCACGGGCACGTCGACGCGCTGCTCGCCTCCGCCGGTTCCGGAGTGGCGACCCTCGGGTTGCCGGACACCCCGGGAGTCACCGGCGCCGCCACCGCGGACACCATCGTCCTGCCCTACAACGATCTCGCGCTGGTCGAGGCGGCCTTCGCCGAGCGCGGTGAGACGATCGCGGCGGTCATCACGGAGGCCGCCGCCGCCAACATGGGGGTCGTCCCGCCGCTGCCCGGCTTCAACGCCGGGTTGCGCCGGCTGTGCGACATCCACGGCGCGCTGCTCATCCTCGACGAGGTGATGACCGGGTTCCGCATCTCACGCGCCGGCTGGTGGGGCAATGAGGGCGCGATCGAGGACTGGTCGCCGGACCTGTTCACCTTCGGCAAGGTGATGGGCGGCGGGCTGCCCGCGGCGGCCTTCGGCGGGCGGGCGGACGTGATGGCCAGGCTCGCACCCGCCGGCCCGGTGTACCAGGCGGGCACGTTGTCGGGTAACCCGATCGCCGTCGCCGCCGGACTCGCCACTCTGCGGGCCTGCACCGACGAGGTCTACGCCACTGTCGACACCCGCGCCGCCGACGTGGCCGGGATCGTCTCGACCGCGTTGACCGAGGAGGGCGTGGCCCACCTGCCGAGCAGCGCCGGATCGCTGTTCAGCTTCTTCTTCACCGACGCCGCCACCGTGGTCGACTACGCCGGTGCCCAGGCGCAGAACACCGCCCGGTACGCGGCGTTCTTCCACAGCATGCTCGACGCCGGGATCTACCTGCCGCCGTCGGCGTTCGAGGCGTGGTTCGTCTCGGCCGCGCATGACGACGAGACGGTGGAGCGGATCGCCGCGGCGGCACCGGCGGCCGCACGTGCCGCCGCGGCGGTACCCGAACCGGTGACCGTCTCCGCCTCTCCCGAGGGGCGGGCATGACGGAGCCGGCTCCGTTGACCCGGGTGCATCTGGTTCGCCACGGCGAGGTCTTCAACCCGGAGAAGATCCTCTACGGCCGGCTGCCGGGGTTCCGGTTGTCCGACAAGGGCCAGCAGCAGGCGAAAGTCACCGCGGAGTTCCTTGCGGAGCTGGACGTCGCGGCCGTGGTCGCGAGTCCGCTGGATCGTGCTCAGCAGACCGCCGCGCCCATCGCCACGGCGCACGCACTCGCCGTCCAGGCCGACCCGCGGCTGATCGAAAGCCGCAACGCCTTCGAGGGCAGAACGTTCGAGGCCGGCCCGGCGGTGGTCCGCTACCCCGCCCTGTGGCGCCTGCTGCTCAATCCGTTCCGCCCATCCTGGGGCGAACCGTACGACGAGATCGCCGCGCGGATGCTCGTGGCCGTCGCGGAATGGCGCGATGCCCACCCCGGTCGGCACGTCGTGCTCGTCAGCCATCAGCTTCCGGTCTGGACGGCTCGGCGTGCCCTGGAGGGGGTGCCCCTCTGGCACCGTCCCGACCGGCGGCAGTGTGGGCTGGCGAGCGTCACCACGGCCGTCTACCGGGAGTCCGAGCTCGTTGGCGTCCAGTATGCGGAGCCGAACGGGCCGACCGCGAACACGCCTGGATCGGTCGGCGCCTGACGAACTCCACCGGTCCCGAGTCACCGGCGCCGGCCGTCGCTGTCCCGCCCGCCCTCGCGTCTCTGCGGGCCGTGCTGCCGTTCCTGCGCTGCCCCGTGTGCGGCGACGCGCTGCACCGGACGGACAGATCCCTGCGCTGTCCCGCCGGGCACGACTTCGACGTCGGCCGCAGCGGCTATGCCAACCTGCGCACCGGCCGGACTCGGCGGGTCGTCGGCGACACCGCCGTCATGGTCGCCGCGCGGGAGTCCTTCCTCGGTGGTGGCCACTACGGGCCGCTCACCGCCCGACTGGCCCAGATCGCGCATCCCGTCCCCGGGGGGTCATCCGGGCTATCCGGGTCGCCCGGTCGGGTGATTCTCGACATCGGTGCCGGGACCGGGCACCATCTGGCCGGCGTGGTCGGTGCGCGGCCGGACGCGGTCGGCATCGCCGTCGACGTCTCGAAGTACGCCCTGCGTCGCGCGGCGCGTGCCCATCCCCGGATCGGCGCGGTCTCCTTCGACGTCGCCGCCCCCTGGCCGGTGGCCGACCACGCCGTCGCCGTGCTCCTCGACGTCTTCGCGCCGCGCAACTTGGCCCAGATGCACCGGGTGCTGCGCCCCGACGGGCTGCTCATCGTCGTTACCCCCGGACCGGGCCATCTCGCCGAGCTGCACGGCCCGCTCGGACTCGTCGGGATACAGGCGGGCAAGAGCGACCGGCTCGACGAACGAACCACCGGACGGTTCGAGCCGATCATCGTCGAGCGCGTCGACGTTCCGCTCACGCTGAACACCGACCAGATCGTCGACCTGGCTCTGATGGGCCCGACCGGCCATCATCGTGCGCCCGACCAGCTGCGCCGGCGGGCCGAAACCGCCTTCCCCGGGAGTGCCCCCGTCACGGCCCGTTTTCAGATCCGCGGTTACCGTCCGCTCCCGGTCCCGCCGGTGGCCGGCGGCCGGTGACGTCGGCGGAACGGTGCCTGCCCGGCGACAGAACGGTGCCCGCCTGGCATGGAGCCCACAGGTGTCCTTTGTCGAGAAGCCCATGCGCGTCTCGCGGCCCCGACACCTACCCTGAGTTGAGTTCTACAGTTGGTCGTAGACAGGTTCCCGGGTGGGAAGGGGCAGGGCACATACTGGTTCGCGTGGCGGAGAAGGGATGGCGGTCCGCGTCGGATGACAGTTCGGACACGCTGGTGACAGGCATTGCCCCGATGCGGCGGATGCGCCGGGCCCGGTCGGCCCGCCGTGCCCGCCGGGCGGGACGCGTCGCCCCGGCCGCCGTGGCGCTCGCGGCGGCCGGGCTGCTGGCCGCCTGCTCCCCCGGGGCGAACTCGGTCGACGCCACCGGTGGTGGGGGCTACGGCTTCGTCCAGCAGGCGGCCGGGCAGGACTTCGCCGCTCCCGGAAACCGGCATCCCGCACCCCCCCTGTCCGGTAAGACCCTCGACGGGACCTCCCTCGACCTCGCGTCCTACCGAGGGAAGATCGTTGTGATCAATTTCTGGGCCTCGTGGTGCGCTCCCTGCCGCGCGGAGACGCCAGGCCTGGTCCAGCTGTCCAAGGACAACCCCACGGTGGCGTTCCTCGGTGTCAACGAGAAGGACACCGTCTCCGGCGCGAAGGCCTTCGCGCGGGACTACGGCAAGTCCTACCCGAGCATCGTCGACAAGCTGGGCACCCTCGCCGCGGGCTGGCCGGTCGCTCCCGGCCTCCCGTCGACGTTCGTGCTCGACCAGAACGGGCGGATCGCGGCCCGGTTCACCGGTGGTGTGCTGCCCGACGACCTGAAGCCCGTGCTGAGCCGTCTGCGGGCCGAGGCGTGAGCGGGCGCCGTTCGCCCGGGGCGGAGGACCCGCGGTGAGCGTGGTCGGGCTCATCACCGACGGGCCGGTCCTGCTCGCCGCGCCGGTCGCCGCCGCCGCGGGACTGCTCTCCTTTCTCTCCCCCTGCGTCCTTCCACTGGTGCCGGGCTATCTCAGCTTCGTCACCGGCCTGTCCGGGGCGGAGCTTCAGGATCGTTCGAGGCGAGCTGCCGCCACCCCGGGGGGGCCGCCGGGCCGGGCACCGGCGGTGCCGGAGGTGTCCGTAGCGGTGTCGGCGG
>NZ_CDXDOR010000194.1:0-7555 GCF_978021225.1 Frankia sp. CeTa3Moorea
CCCCGGGGAGCGACCGAGCCCCTGGACCTGGATGCCCCGGACCGGCAGGCGGGCCCTGGCGAACCCGGGGAGGGGGGCCGCAGGACCCTGGCGGACGCGCTCGGGGACGCGCTCGGGGGCGCGCTCGGGGGCGCGCTCGGGGGCGCCGCCACGATCTTCGATGCTCCCGCCTACATCCCGCCCTCGGGCACCGCGGGGGCGCCGACCATCGTCGGCCTGCCCGTGCCGTCCGGCGCCGGGTGGGGTCCCAGGGTGGTGGCGGGTCCGGTCGTGCTGCGGATCGAGGGTGGCGGCACCCATCGTCTCGTGACGTTGGAGGTGGGCACCACGGTCGTCCTTGGGCGGCATCCCGACGACAACCTCGGCTCGGAGCGGCTCGTTGACGTCACGGCCGGGCTCGGTAGCAGTTACGACTACATCAGCACCCGGCACGTGGAGATCACCCTCACGGCTTCCGGCACGGCGACGGTGGTCGACCGCTCCCACAACGGCACCAGTCTGGGCGACGACCGGCTGGTGCGTGACCTGCCCCGGGAGTGGTGTTTCGATATCCCGCTCCACCTGGCCGGGTCGCTCGTGCGGGTCGGCAGGGTCAACGCGGTCGTCGCGGCTGAGGCGGCCCAGGCAGCTGAGGCGGCCAAGGCAGCCGGGGCAACCAGGGCGGCCGAGGCAACCAGGGCGGCCGGGCGGCCGGGCGGAACAGGCTGGCGGCTGACCGTCCGGCGCGGCGACGGCTCGTCGTTCGACACCCCGAACGTGGGACCCGGCGAACGCATCGTGCTGGGACGGCAACCGAACGCCGTGCAGCGGACGGCGGACGACCTGATCGTCGTCGACGTCTGCGACCGGCTTCAGGTCGACGCCGCCGGCCGGGTCTCGCGGCGCCATCTGATGGTCGGCAACGAGCGCGACGGGACGGTGACGCTCACCGATCTGTCGACGAACGGCTCCTGGCTGGGTTCCCGGCGGCTGACGCCGGGTGTCGCCGAGAGGTGGGACGGCGAGGAGCCGGTCTGGCTGGTCCGCGACGTCGTGGGCCTGGAAGTGCGTGTGACGGGACCCTGGCCGGCCGGCGGGGTGCTCGGGAGCGGCGGACCCGGCGGCGGTGGGGTACTCGGAGGTGGCCGGTGAGTACGGTCGCCTCCGATCTGGAGATCGTCGAACGGTTGCGTTACGGGGCGTCCTTCGCGTCGGTGCCGCGCACCTGGGGCCGTGGCCGGTACCGCTGCGTGCGTCATCTCGCCGAGGGCGGCCAGGGTTACGTCGAGCTCGCCCGGGACGAGTGGAGCAACGCCCTGGTCGTCGTCAAGGGCGCATGGTGGGGCGGCCGCGACCACGACATCAACCCCGAGTACGCCAGGACCCAGTACGAGAAGCGCTCGATCGACGTCGAGGACGCGGTCGCCGTTCAGGCGGCGCTCGGCGAGATCACCCATGGGGTGCCGGCCCTGGTGGACGTCGTCTACGGGCCCTCACCGACCCGGCACGACCATAACGCGCTCGTGACCGGGGGCAACGAGCGGGAGGCCGAGCGGTACAACCGTGAGGCGTTCATCGTCATGCAGTTCATCGGTGACATCGGGCAGATGGTGCCCACCACGCTCGACTCCCGGGTCACCGAGTCTGGCCCGCTCAGCGCCCGCCAGGTCGTCGAACTGGCCGACCAGATCAGCGCCACGCTGGAGGCGATGCACACGATCCGACCGCAGCGGCTCTACCAGCATGAGGAACGGATCAGGGGGTACTGGGTCCACGGCGACATCAAGCCGGAGAACATCCTCGCCGCCGGTGACCCACCTCGGTACTCGCTCGTCGACTTGTCGACGGCGGCGATCGTCGAGCCGTCGGCCAAGGTCATGCCCACCACCGCGACCCCGGGCTATGCCCCGCCGGGAGCCGAGCCGCTCAGCCCGCAGTACGATCTGCACTGCCTGGCGGCCACCCTGCTGTTCGCGCTGACCGGTGACCGCCCGGACGACTGGCTCGGCGGGGCGACCGAGGCCAGGTCGGCCGCGGACGCCGCCGGTTCCCAGGCGGACGCCGAGGCGCGGGACGAGAAGCTGCGGCAGTTGCGGGGTGAGCTCGCGGCCCGTCGCGTGCACCCCATGCTGATCCGCCTGATCACCGACTGCCTGCCCGCCGATCCGCGCTTCCGGCTCGGCACCGCCACCGTGCTACGTGCGGAGATCGCCGCGGTGCGCACCGCGCTGGTCGCCCGCGAGGTCCTGTCGGATGAGGAGCCGCAACCGTGAGCTGGTGGAACCGGAGTCCGTGGGGGAGCCAGCCCGACGGCGGAGCGGGCTCGAACGGCGGGGCCTTCCAGGGCGGTCGGACGGGATCGCCCGGCGCGGCGTCTCCGGGTGGTGGCGGGTATCCGGGGAGCGCGGCGTCTTCGGGTGGTGGCGGGTACCCGGCCGGCACCGCGGGTCCCGCCGCCGCGGACGACTTCGACGACTTCGCGGACCCCGAGCCGCTCCCCGCCGGACCCGCCGGACCCGCCCGACTCGCCGACGGCGCCGCGTCGGCGCAGCGGGGACACCGGCCGGCGCGGACCGGAGGCGCGCGGTCCACGCCGGGCGCGCCGCCGGCGGAAGCGGGGGAAGCGGCGGACCAGCGTCCGGCGGTCGTGGGCCGCAGCGGCCGGACCTGGCGGGAGATGCCCCGGCGGATCCGCGGCGCCGGGGCCGACTGCCGGGTACGCCTGGTCAGCCTCGCCGGGCTGGGCTTCGGCGCCCTGCGTACGGCCGGCGCGGGCGGCCCGTCGACGCTACGGGTCGGTATGGAGCTGCTCTCGCTCGGCAACCCGCTGACCCCCCTGCTGCTCGACATCGTCGACGGCCCCGACGGGGCGCCCACGGGTTACGGGGTGCCCACGGGTTACGGGGTGCCCACGGGTTACGAGGTGCCCACGGGTTACATCACGAGCTGGGCGGCTGGCCCGCTCACCGACCCGCTCGAGCGGCAACGCGGGGACGACAGCATGGCCGCGCAGCTCGCGAACGGCGAGTTCGCGGCCCCCGCGGACGTCATGGACATGCTCGCCCCGCTCGGCGCGCTGCTCGACGACGCCGCGACCCAGCTCGGCGTCGTTCCCATCGAGCTCAGCCCGGACCATCTCGTGCACTGCCGGGGATCGCTGCGGCTGGTCGGGTACGGCCGCCACGGGTACGCGCCGGCCCGGGGGGTGATCCCGCCCGCGTCCGAACGTAGCCAGGACACGGTGGAACTGCTCGGCGACGACATCCCGGCACCGGACGCCCCGCTGGAGGAGTGGCGGGCAGCGCAGGTCCGGGCGTTGGCCCGGCTGATCGGGTGGTTGTCCACCGGCCGCCGGCCGACCGCCTACGGTGCGGTGACGGGCGGATCGCGGGCGGCGCGCGAGCAGGCGGTGGACCGGTACCTGCGGGGCTGCGGGATCGACGCCCGGGTTGCCGACCTGCAGCCCGGCCGGCTCCGGGAGGAGCTCACGACGCTGGCCGCCGCGGCGCGGCGCACGAAGATCACCGAGGGTCTCGCCGCCTCCGACGTCATCATCGCCTACCATCACGACGCCGCGGCCCGTGGCGGGTTCGGCGACCGCAACCCCCGCTTCGAGCGGGGCCTGGTCGGCGGTACGTACCTGGGCACGGTCGACCGGGTCGACCCCCGGTTCGTCGTGATGAAGCTCAGGTACGGCGTCCGGGTGTTCGTGCCGCGTTCCGGCACCGGGTTCGACGTCGATCTCACCACCGTCCTGCAGGCCGGTGAGCAGCGCCCGGTGACGGTGCGCCGTTTCGACGAGACGCTCACCCCGCGCGGCGATCCCAAGGGCCTGCGGGGAGTGTTCGCGCCGGCGGGGACGGAGGTCATGACGGCCGAGCGCCGGGTCAACCCGGAGCCGGTGCGCCTCGCGGCGAGCCTGCAGTCCGGGCGGGCGGCGGTCGGGGTGGCCGCCTTCGAGGCCGCGGACCTGTCCAGCCCGCTGGCTGGCCTGCTCGGCGGTTCCGGCTGGCTGCTCTGCCCGCCCGACGACCTCGCCCGGACCCTGGTTGCGCTGCGACGCGTGCGGTCCGCGCACCGGGCACCGGACGGCGCGGTGCCCGATCCGGCCCGGATCATCGCCTTCGGTGTCGACCCGGCGGCTCTGACCGAACCGAAGGCCCTGGCGAGCGCCGGCCAGCCGGTGGAGTTCGCGCTGCCGCTGCTCGACGAGGACGGCCAAGCCCACGTTCCGCGCGCCTGGCGGGACCTGCCGCTGGTCGATGACGTCTCGTTGCAGGGGCTGCGCAGGCGCATCGGAGCGACGGCGGGGCAGAGCGCGGCCCGGCGGCTGTTCGCCGCGGCCTTCGCGCACCTGCTGGTGAACCCGGACGAGAGTGCCCTCGCGGCCGACACCGGCAGCCCGCAACGCGGTGGGCGTAGCGCAATCATGACGATGCTGCAGGAGATCGGTCGGGCGTTCGCCGGGCGGCCGGACCTGATTGTCACGGTCACCGCGGAGCTCGCCGAGCAGCAGAGCGTCCTGGCGGCCCGGGACAGCGCGAAGATGCTCGACGAGCTCGCGGCGGTCCTGCGGCCGCTGCCGGCCGAGCGCCGGATCGTCATCGACGTGATGCGGCTGGTCAGGCGGGAGCGGATCCGGCCGGAGACCCGCCGGATGCTGCTCGCCGAGACGCTGCCCGCGACCGGTGTCCTCACCGGTTGCTGGGGTGACGTCTGGCAGATCACCGCGGTCGGCCTGACCGAGCTGACCGAGGCCCTCGAACGGGTGGCCGCGACCGGGCAGGTGCTGGCCCGGGCACCCCGACTCGACCGCGACGCGGTTGTCTCGCTCGCGGTCGCCGGCGCGGCGCCGGCGGTGGTGCGGTGCGCGCCGCTGCTGCCCGTCGATCTGATCCGGGAACTCACGGAACGTGCCCGGGTGACGCCCGAGGTGCTGCGGGGGGGAACCAGCCCGGTGAGTGGGCGGCCCGGCAGCGGCATCGTCCACCGGATCGAGCTGCTCGCGCGGGCCGGCGCCGAGGCGGTGCCCGGACTCACCGAGGACGAGGTCCGCCGGTTCGTGCTCGACGGCGGCCCGGATGGCGGCCCGGATGGCGGCGCGGACGGTGGCGCGGACGGTGGCGCGGACGGTGGCGTGGTGGAGGGCGCGACCGCCTCCGCCGCGACCGCCTCCGCCGAGGACGTGTCGGCCCCGGTCGCGGACCCGCGGGCCGCATTCGCCGAGACCCCGGTCGTCGCCCCTGAGCCGGACTGGATGCCGGACTGGTGCGCGGCCCTCGCGGCTGCCGGCGGGCTGGCGGCCGACGAGGTGCGGGACCGGGCGATCGAGGAGAACCTCCTGGCCGGACCGGGTCCGGTGCCGCCGTCGCGGTGGGACCCCGACATCGCCGGGTGCCTCGCCGAACGGTGGGAAACGGCGAGCCTCGCCGAGCTGATCGAGCTCGGGCGGGTGCTGGCCGCGGGTGACCTGCTCTGGATCCGCTCGGTGGCCGTCACGGTCGGGGCGTCCGTGTCGGAGGTGGTCGACGCGGCACGTGCCCAGCGCCTGCTCGGCCAGGCGCGGCCACCATCACCATCCGACTGGTCCCATGCGGACGTCGCCTCCTACCTCACCGAACGGTGGACCGCGGTGCCGTTGGTGACGTTGCTCGACGTGGCCCGGGACCTGACGCGGTCGAGCGTCGGCTGGCTGCGCGCGGTGGCCGACGCCGCCGCGGTCCCGGTCTCCAGCGCGATCGACCGGGCCGTCGCGGAGGGCATCCTCGGCGAGGCCTCGCCGACGGACGCGGCGACGGACGCGCTGACGGACGCGGCGCTGCCGCCGCTGATCGCCGGCTACGTCGCCGCACGCTGGGACGAACGGTCGCTGCGGGACATCATGGCGACGGTCCGGGTCCTGGTGAACGGCGACCTGGAGTGGCTGCGTTCCTTCGGCGCCGCGCTCGGCGCGAATCCGGGCGACCTCGTCGACGAGGCCGTCACGGCGGGCCTGCACCAGGCTGACCCGCCGCCCGATCCCGTCTGGTGGGTCGATCCGCGCGTCGTCGCGTTCGCGCGATCCCGGTGGGGCGTCCTGCCGCTCGACACCCTGCTGAAGATCGTCCGATGCCTCGCCGTCGAGGACATCGTCTGGACCACGCAGTTCGCCGAGCTTGTCGCGGCGGACCCGTCGACGGTGATCGAGACCGCCTTCCAGGAGAACCTGCTCGGCAGGCCGGGCATGTCGGCGTGGGCAGTGGCCCTGTTCGACGACGACGTCGTCGGGCTGTACCTGTCCCGGCGCTGGGGCATCCATCCGCTCGCCGAGACCCTGAACAGGGCCAGCCTGATCGGGGCGGCGCGCGACTGGCTGGTCCGGCTCGCCCGGATGTCCGGGCAGGACGTGGCCGACGTGCTCGACACCGCGATCGCGGAGGGCGTCCTGCGCCGCGGGGCGCAGTCCGCGCCCCCCTCGCTGGAGGGTGTCTCCGCGCCCTATCTGGCCGCTCACTGGGGCACGATGCCGCTGCCCCGGCTGCTCGTCGAAGCGGCGCGCGCGGCCCGGGGCGAGCCGGACCCCACAGGACCCCTCACCCCCGGTCCGGCGGGGCCGGCCACCACGGGTCCATCCGGTCCATCCGGTCCATCCGGTCCATCCGGTTCGTCTGGTTCGCCTGGTCGGGTTGCCGGTTCGTCCGCGTCCTTCGCGGCGGAGGTCGCGTCGCTGGTCGCGCTCGACCCGGCTACCGTCGCCGCGACCTGCGGTGCCCGCCTGGTGCGGGTGGCCGCCGCGCTGCACGGGGCGCCGCGCCTGGTGTCGGCGCTGGGCGCGTTGGACCCGCCCGCCCGGGCCTGGTTGCTGGCGGTCGCCGACCTGCTGCCCGCGGGCGCGGACGAGGTGGATCTGGCCGTCGCCGCCACCACGGACGACCCGGTCGCCGTGGTCGGCCTGGCTCTGGAGCACGGCATAGCGGTGACCGAGGCCGCTGCCGCGGCCGCGTGTCTCGGCCGGGTACCCGAGGCCGACCGGCCGGTGCTCGCGCCGCTCGGGGGGCTGCTTGCCCGGATACCCGTGGCCGTGCTGGTGACACTCGCCTCGCTCGACCTGGAACCCGCGGTGCGCCGGGCCCTGGCCGGCGTCGAGCAGGCACATCCGGGCGCCGTGGACGTGGTCGCGCGGCACGGGGCGCCGGCGGCGCCCATTGTCACCGGGCCCCGGTCGCAGGCGATGATCTCGCTGCTGCAGCGGATCGAGCCGACACCGGGACTCGTGCCGTGGATCCTGACCGCGGGTCCCGAGGCGGCGGTCGCGGTCGCCACGGCCGGTCCCGGCGTCATCGACGTCGCCGCCCGGGCCGCCGATGCCTGGCGGCGCGGCGACGTCGCCGGCCCACTCGCCGCGATCAAGGCCGCCTGGGAGGCGACCGGCCCGACGGACCGGGTCTGGCCCGTCCCGGCCGCGGGCGTCAGCCGCCGGGGTGACAACCTCATCCGGCTGGCCATCACCGTCTATCCCCTCGCGGCGCGGGGACGTTCGGTCAGCGAGATCCTGAGCATCCTCGCGCGCTGACCCGCGGCCACCCCGCCCGCTACC